>JAZLAL010000043.1:0-32882 GCA_045613185.1 Bacteroidales bacterium
GTTGTCTTCCTAAGACCGCTTGGCCCTCCGACTTTAGGTTCCCATGTATTACCACCGTCAACAGAGATTTCCCATTCTTTAGTGTCTGGATTGATACGGACTTGAGGGGTAATAGCATCTTGGCCATTTGTGCCGTTTGTGCCGTTAATGCCGTCGATACCGTCTTTGCCGTTGGCGCGCACTCTTTCACCATCTACGATGAGCCATTCGCCGTCGAGAGTCCAGTAATAGTAGCCATCAGTATCTTGTCTCACAGAAATCACAGGAGCATTGACCCCATTCTGGCCATTAGAAATCACAGCACTTGTTCCGTCAGAAAACTGAATCGTGTAACCATCAGATGTTGTAATCACATCTGTAACATAGACGTTTTTCTGCAAAGCATCTACGATAGACTGTAAAGCTGTGATGTCTTTGTTAGTTTTCTTCACTGCATCTTCAAGAGCAGTCACACGACTGTCTAGATCGTTTAATTCGTCCCAAATGCGTTGACGACATCCTGTCAGCATAAAGCCAACTAATGCCACAATCAAAAAAGTAAATGTTTTCTTCATGACTTTAGATTTAAGTTTATAAATGTGTTTATCTGTTTCATTTCTTTTACAATTCAATACGTTATGTCAGAAATCACTTAGATAATTACATTTATAGACTCAAAGTCACATAGTTGCAAAGACACAGAGTTACCATGTCACTGAGTCGCAGAGTTACAGAACTGCTTAATTACATACTCACAAATACACTCCAGACTTTACGTCTCTGAGTCTTTGCGACTTTACGTCTTTAATTTAAATGCAATAAACTTAAGTTGATTTCGACCAGTATCCAGCAAGTGGAAATCTAAAACATGCAAGGCAGGTCTTCTGACTTATCCCATTTATCGCGCCTTCCCGATTCTTGATCAGTGGCAAAGAGTGCGATAAACGAAATCCTTTCGGACTGGGATTTACAGCAACTGGAATTGTTCCGGATTCACACCGGATTCCCTTTTCACCTCTCGTAACGCCTGGTTCGTAGAGGCTCCTTGCGGATGCAAAAGTAATAAAAGTTTAAAGACAAATGACAAAAGGCTAAAGTTTTTTTAAGACACAGAGACACAAAGACACAGAGTCACAAAGACACAGAGTCACCAAGTTGCTGAGTCTATAAGTCTGAGTCTATAAGTCTGAGTCAGAGTTCTGAGTTCTGAGTCAGAGTTTAGAGTCACGTAGTGACGACAGAATATAGGCAGGCGGGGGAGTGCGTAGCACGGAACCCCTGCATTCATGACCAGACTGATATAAAAAGTGCTGTAGGCACGACAGAGATGTTTCTGTCGTGCCTACAGCACTTTGATTTTTGGGCAATTCATTTTTGCAGGCATTCCGCACTGCGTGCTCCATACCTGCCTATATTCTGTCGCTCCTACGGAGCTATCAGAGTTCAAAAAAAAAGAGACGCCACAATGGTGACGCCTCTACAATTATGCATTATGCATTATGAATTATGCATTATTTCTTAATGAATCTCTTCACAGCTTCTCCTTCGTTTGTAACAACTTTCACAAAGTAAACGCCGCTGTTTAAGTCTGAAACATCAATAACCGTTGACTGTTGACCGTTGACCATTGATTGGCGTCTTCCATAAACATCATAAATCTCAACTGTCTGTGTCTGTGTCTGTGTCTGTGTTTCAATATAAAGTTTGTCATTAACAGGGTTTGGATAAATATTGAATGAAGATGCGAGTTCTTCAACGCCTTCTGTTGAAATAAAGTTAGCTACCAAATCTGTATCCAATGACACTACAAATGAATATTCTCTTTCTGTTGATACTATAGTGCCGTTTTCTGTCCAATTAACGAATTTATAACCTGTATTTGCTGTAGCTACCAATGTAACACTCATATTCTTAATATAAGTACCAGCACCTGTTACAGTTCCTGCTTCCTCTGGATTAACTACAACTGTAACATTACATGTCGTTTTTTCAAAGTTGGCTACCAAATTTATATCCTTTGTGACTATAAATGAATATTCATTTTCTGTTGAAACTATAACATCATTTTCTGTCCAGTTGACGAATTTGTGTCCTTCGTTGGCTGTTGCGGTTAATGTAACGTCTTCTCCGTGATTATAAGTTCCTGCGCCTGAAACAACGCCAGCGTTTTCTGGATTGACTGAAGCTGTTACATTATAAGACAACAATTCAAAGTTAGCGACAAGATTTCTATCTTTTGTTATTTCAAATGAATATTCTGCTTCTTCTGAAACGACTTCACCGTTTTCTGTCCAGTTTATGAATTTGTATCCTTCGTTGGCTGTTGCGGTTAATGTAACTTCTTCTCCGTGATTATAAGTTCCTGCGCCATTTACAACGCCAGTATTTTCTGGATTTACTGAAGCTGTCACATTATAAGACAACAATTCAAAGTTAGCAACAAGATTTCTATCTTTTGTTATTTCGAATGAATATTCTGCTTCTACTGAAACGACATCACCGTTTTCTGTCCAGTTGATGAATTTGTATCCTTCGTTGGCTGTTGCGGTTAATGTTACAGTATCACCTTGAGAATACGTTCCTGCACCTGCAATTATACCTGCATTCTCTATATTAGTAGCAGCAACGACATCAAATTCTGTTTCAGCTAAAACGCATAAAACCCTTTCTGAAGGTTCTGATACTATTCCTAAATCGCCATTGCATATTGTTTTAACATAAAAATAAAACTCACCTTCTGTATCCGTACCACAAATGAATTCATTTGAAGTCACAGTGCCCATCATCATGCCTTCAGGATAGTATTGAGTTGCTACATAAATAGCATATCCTTCTGCACCTTCAACGGCATCCCATGTTAGTGTTATTTTATATTTCTTATCATAATTAGGGTCATCTTTAGTTACAACCACCTTGAGATTTTGAGGAGCATCGCATACAACTGTTTCAGTTTCTAATGGTAAAATTGTATATTCATTCCAAGGACTTGCAGCCTTATAAGCACCTACAGATTGTTCTGGAACATAAATTACCATATCTGATGGACAATAAAATGCATAACTATCTGTTTCTGGAACACTTTCTGCATAACAATAAATGCTTGTTAATGAGGAACAACCAGAAAAAGCCCACGCTCCAATAGAAGTAACACCGCTTGGAAGTTCTATGCTTGTTAATGAGGAACATTCATAAAAAGCAGCTTCTCCAATAGAAGTAACACCGCTTGGAAGTTCTATGCTTGTTAATGAGGAACAACCAGAAAAAGCATCTTCTCCAATAGAAGTAACAGAACTTGGGATAACAGTATTTTGACATCCTGCAATCAGTGTGTTTGTTGCTGTTTCTATAATCGCATTACAATTATCTCTGCTATCATAAACCGTATTGCCACTTTCTACAATAATGCTTGTTAATGAGGAACAGTAAGAAAAAGCAGCTTTTCCAATAGAAGTAACACTGCTTGGTATTTCTATGCTTGTTAATGAGGAACACCAAAAAAAAGCATCATTTCCGATAGAAGTAACACCGCTTGGAAGTTCTATGCTTGTTAATGAGGAACAGTCATAAAAAGCAGCTTCTCCAATAGAAGTAACACTGCTTGGTATTTCTATGCTTGTTAATGAGGAACACCAAAAAAAAGCATCATTTCCGATAGAAGTAACACCGCTTGGAAGTTCTATGCTTGTTAATGAGGAACACCAAAAAAAAGCATCATTTCCGATAGAAGTAACAGAATATTCTTTTCCTGAAATTGTTACCGTAGATGGTATTGTTACATTCACTGGTTCGCCAGAATATCCTGAGACTTCGCATTCTGCAGGAGTTTCACTTGTAATTGTAAATTCTAAATTATCAATGATGACACTCTGTGCATTCAATCCCAATGCTGAGATTAGCAATGCGATGATAAGTAAAAGTTTCTTCATAATGTAAATATTTAAGTTGTTAATTATTTGCTGTGTTTTTTTAAGTCACCGAGACACTGAGACGCCGAGACACCGAGTCTATAAGTCTATAAGTCAGGGTCAGGGTCAGAGTCAGTGTTCAAAAAAAAGATACACAAAGCATAGTATTACACCTTGTGTATCTTTGTATCTTTATAGTAAATATATTCTAAATCTAATGTAAACGTGCAAGTTACATCGCAATGGGGGGGGTAAAATTGAAATCGTAATTTTTCATTTCTCTATCTCTTTATATGCTACAAATGTAAAACTTTTTTCAATTCAGAATCAATTCAAGATTAAAAAAGTCACCGAGACGTCGAGATACCAAGTCTATGAGACTATGAGTCAATGAGTCTATAAGTCTGAGTCAGAGTTCTGAGTTCAGAGTTCTGAGTTCAGAGTCACGTAGTGACGACAGAATATAGGCAGGCGGTGGAGTGCGAAGCACGGAACCCCTGCATTCATGACCGGAATGATATAAAAAGGCAATTCATTTTTGCAGGCATTCCGCACTTTGTGCTCCATACCTGCCTATATTCTGTCGCTCCTACGGAGCTATCAGAGTTCAAAAAAAGAGACGCCACAGTAGTGACGCCTCTACAATTATGCATTATGAATTATGCATTATGCATTATTTCTTACTCCAAGTTGTTCCTTCTTTACCGTCTTTTAAGACGATGTCGAGAGCAGCGAGTTTGTCGCGGATGATGTCGCTGGTTGCCCAGTCTTTCTTAGCACGTGCTTCTTTTCTGATGTCAATGATTGTATCCATCAAACCGTCGACTAAGCCATCGTCGCCGCCTGCTTCTGTATCTAACAATCCTAAGATGTCGAATACGAATGACTGGAACAATTGTTTCAATAATTCTAATTCTTGAGCGTTAATCTTAGCGTTGCCATCTTTCACTGTGTTGACCATTCTTACAGCTTCGAACAAGTTAGCGATAACGATTGGACTGTTGAAGTCGTCGTTCATTGCTTCGTAGCAAGCGTCCATGATTTTTTGTACGCCGAGTTCTGCTGCGCCTTCTGTAGCGGTGAGGGTATTCGCAATCTTAACAGCTTCCATCAAGCGTTTGTAGCCTTTTTCTGCAGCCTGCAATGCCTCGTTAGAAAAGTCGACAGTGCTACGATATTGAGCTTGTAATACGAAATAACGTATTGTCATTGGTGGATAAGGACGTTCCAAGAGTGCGTGGTTACCTGCGAAGAAGTCTTCGAGTGACATCGCATTGCCGAGTGACTTACCCATTTTCTGACCGTTAAGAGTAATCATATTGTTGTGCATCCAATATTTGACTGGCTGTTTGCCGCCGTTGAATGCCATCGACTGTGCGATTTCTGATTCGTGGTGTGGGAAGAGCAAGTCCATACCGCCGCCGTGGATGTCGAATTGTTCGCCGAGGTATTTGCAGCTCATTGCTGAACATTCAGCGTGCCATCCTGGGAAACCTTCGCCCCATGGTGAGTTCCAGCGCATGATGTGTTTTGGCTCAGCTTTCTTCCACAATGCGAAGTCGGCACCGTTTCTCTTCTCGAGCTGACCAGCGAGTTCGCGAGTGTTGTTGAGAAGTTCTTCTACATTACGTCCTGAAAGAATACCGTAACGGAAGTCTTTGTTATATTTTTCAATGTCGAAATAGACAGAACCATTTGATTCGTAAGCATAACCAGCGTCGAGGATTTTCTGAATCATCTCGATTTGTTCGATGATATGACCTGAAGCATGTGGCTCGATTGATGGACGCAACACATTGAGTTTGTCCATACTTGCATGGTATCTGTCTTTATAATATTGAGCGACTTCCATTGGTTCGAGGTTCTCAAGGCGAGCTTTCTTTGCAATCTTGTCTTCGCCTTCGTCAGCATCGTGTTCGAGGTGACCAACGTCGGTGATGTTACGGACGTAACGAACTTTATAACCTAAATGTTTGAGATAACGGAACACGAGGTCGAAAGTGATTGCAGGACGAGCGTGTCCCAAATGAGCGTCTCCATAAACAGTTGGACCGCATACATACATTCCAACATGTGGAGCGTTAAGAGGCTTGAACAATTCCTTTGAACGTGTCAAGCTATTGTATATAAAAAGGTTGTTTTCCATAATCGTTTTAAATTTTCAATAGTTGCAAAGGTACGATTTATTTTATTTAGAAATATATTAATAAGGTAAAAATTGATGTTATTTTTTTCTTTAAAAAACGTTTCTTTTTTTGATTTTTATTGTTTACATTTGCGAGACACAAAAACACAATTTAGTAATTTTTAAACATAAAATGCTATGTATAATAAATTCCAAGAATATTTAAAACAAGAGTTAGCACAGATTGAAGCTGACGGTTTATATAAAAACGAACGTATTATTGAAAGTGCACAAGGTGCAGAAATCGTTGTAAAAGGAAAGAAATGTTTAAATTTCTGCGCTAACAACTATCTCGGTTTAGCCGACAATCCACAGCTTATTGAAGCTGCCAAGAAAGGCATGGACGCTCGCGGATTCGGAATGTCGTCAGTACGTTTCATCTGCGGATGTCAAGACTTGCACAAAGAATTGGAAGCTAAGATTTCCGAGTTCTTCGGTACAGAAGACACTATTTTATATGCAGCATGTTTCGATGCTAACGGCGGTGTATTCGAACCATTGTTAGGTCCAGAAGACGCAATCATCTCTGATGCTTTAAACCACGCCTCTATCATCGACGGCGTTCGTCTCTGCAAGGCTCAACGTTTCCGTTATGCTAACGCCGACATGGCTGACCTCGAAGCTCAGCTACAAGCCGCAAAAGACTGCCGTTTCAAACTCATAGTCACCGACGGCGTGTTCTCAATGGACGGCAACGTTTGTCCTTTGGATAAGATTTATGAACTCGCACAAAAATATGACGCCATGGTTATGGTTGACGAGAGCCACTCAGCTGGCGTTGTCGGCGTGACAGGTCGCGGCGTGACAGAACGTTTCAACCTTAAAGGCCAAATTGAAATCATCACAGGAACACTCGGCAAGGCATTCGGCGGCGCGATGGGCGGTTTCACAACAGGTAAAAAAGAAATCATCGACATGTTACGTCAACGCTCTCGTCCTTATCTTTTCTCTAACTCAATGGCACCAGGTCTCGTAGCAGCAGGCATCCGTATGTTCGAGATGATGAGCGAGACAAACGAACTTCAAGACAAATTACACGCTAATACAGAATATTTCATCAGAGAAATGGTAGCGAAAGGCTTCGACTGCAAACCATCAGAATCTGCTATCTGCGCAGTGATGTTATACGACGCTCCTCTCTCACAGAAATTCGCGGCACGCATGCAAGACGAAGGCATCTTCGTAACAGGTTTCTACTACCCTGTCGTTCCAAAAGGACAAGCACGTATCAGAGTACAGATTTCAGCAGCTCACGAAAAAGAACATCTCGACAAGTGTATCAATGCTTTCGTGAAAATTGGCCAAGAATTAGGAGTAATAAAATAATTATTAACTAAAAACGGAATATTTATGAAGAAGATATTAATTATAGGTTCCGGCGGACAAATCGGAAGCGAATTGGTAAAGAAACTTCGTGGCATCTATGGAAATGAAAACGTCGTCGCCAGCGACTTGCGCCAGCTCACAGGCGAGATTGTCGAAACAGGTCCTTTTGAAAGAATCGACTCGACAAGTATAGTACAAATTATAGAAGTCGTTAAGAAATACAACATCGACACTATCTATAACCTCGCAGCTATCTTATCTGCGACAGCTGAGTTAAATCCAATGTTGGGATGGAACGTCGGTATCGGCAGTTTGATTAACTGTTTAGAAATCGCACGCGTGTTCAACTGCGCACTCTTCACACCTTCATCTATCGGTGCTTTCGGCCCTAACACACCTAAAGACTTAACACCACAAGACACAATCCAACGTCCTACTACAATCTATGGCATCACAAAGGTTACTGGTGAAATGTTGAGCGACTATTATTTCAGACGTTACGGCGTCGACACACGTTCTGTTCGTTTCCCTGGCTTGATTTCTAACCTCACATTGCCTGGCGGCGGAACAACAGACTACGCAGTAGAAATTTATTATGCTGCTGTCAAAGGTGAGAAATTCGTATGTCCTATCGAAAAAGGAACTTTCATGGATATGATGTATATGCCTGATGCTTTGGATGCTATGGTCGACATTATGGAAGCTGACCCAAGCAAACTCGTTCACCGCAACTCATTCAACTTGACATCAATGGCATTCGACCCTGAAATCATCTACAATTCTATCAAGAAATATATTCCAGATTTCGAGATGGAATACAAAATAGATCCTATCAAACAAGCCATCGCAAATTCATGGCCAAACAGCTTAGACGACACATGCGCCCGCAACGAATGGGGCTGGTGTCCTAAGTACGACCTTGATAAGATGACAGTCGATATGATTGATTCATTAAGAAAAAAAATGGGACTTTAAAAGTCCCATTTTTTTATTTGCGTTCTTTAATCCAAGTCTGCGATCTTCCCAACCAACCTTTCTTATCAAGTGAACCGCGAAGAGTGATTGTGTTGTCTTCTGCATTATAAGAAATCTTAGCGTAATAAATCTTCTTTGACTCTGGCTCATAGACTTTACCGCCTTTTAACATACCATCTTCAGCCTTCATATCTTTTACGATAACCAAACCTTTGTTTGGACTGTTTGGATTTTCTACGCCATCTTTAAAAGCCTTGATAATTTGTCCGTAATAGATACCGTCGTCGCCTTGATAAATATTAACAAGAGCTTTAATAGCACCTGTTTCATCATCAACGGTGTACCATTCACCTACGATTTTGTCGATTTGTGCTGTTGCAAATAATGAACTAAAAACTAATGCTAGTAATAAAAAACATTTTTTCATAATTCTCATTTTTATTGGTTAAACAATCAGTTTTCTATTTCTATTTCTATTTCTATTTCTACTTCACTTCACCCATGTCTGCGAGCGTCCAATCCAACCTCTTTTGTCGATAGAGCCTCGCAACGTTATGGTATTGTCTTCTTTGTTATAATAAATTTTGCCGTAATAATTTTTCTTTCCTTCAGGTTCGTATATGATGCCGTTTTTAAGCACTCCGTCGCATTCCTCCATGTCTTTCACGACGACCATATTTTCAAATCCAGTGTCTTTCAACTCCTGACCTTTCCAAAAGACTCTCAATATCTTACCGTAATAAAGTCCGTTATCGCCTTTATAAAACTCGACAACGCCTTTAGTTTCGCCCGTCACATCATCGACGGTACGCCATTCGCCTAGAATCATTTCCACCTGAGCAGAAGCGAACATTGAGATGAAGAATAATACTATTAATAAAAGGTGTTTTTTCATAATTCATAATGCATAATTATTCATTCATAATTATAAAGTCCTTGCGTCTCTATACGAGATATTCCTCAATTCCTCATACCCTTAGTTCCTCAATTCCTCATACCCTTAGTTCCTCAATTCCTAATTAATTCTTCGATTACGACTGGATAATGTTGATATTCGAGTTTATGAATCTTCGCTGCGAGGCTGTCGGCTGTCTCTCCTTCTTCAAGAGCGACTTGAGCTTGGAATATGATTGCTCCGCTGTCGTAACATTCATTAACATAATGAATTGTGATACCCGAAACTTCTTCTTTCGCTGCGACGACGGCTTCGTGAACATGTTCGCCATAAAATCCTTTGCCGCCATATTTTGGCAATAAAGCAGGATGAATATTGACGATTTTATTTGGGAAAGCATCGATGAGATGTTTTGGAAGAAGCCATAAAAATCCTGCTAAAACAACAAGGTCAATGTTTTGTTCCAACAGTTCTTTTGTAAAATCTTCGCTTTTGAACTCCGCTCTATTGATAATTTTACAAGGAATTCCGAGGTTTTTGGCTCTTTCTATTGCGTATGCATTTGGATTATTACAAATGACATTAACGATTTCAACTTCTTTATTATCTGCAAAATATTCTGCTATTCTTTGCAAGTTGGTGCCTCCGCCTGAGACAAATATCGATAATCTTTTCATATTTAATTAATTTTCATTCACATTAAAAACTCTTACGACTTCATTTGGCTCTATATCAAACCAAATTATCCATTCTTTACCAGAATGTGTCTTTCTTTTGTTAAAAAATTTTTCATTATCTAACGACATCTCTTTAACAGAAATCAAAGATAAGCCTTTTATCGTTTCGTTGTTATTATTTTTTAACATTACGCTTCCATCTTCTTCAATTCTATATTCAAGACGATTAAGTTGTTCCTGATAAGTCATATATTTTTCAATGGTTGTCGGCAACAAAAGACGTTTGTCACGCATATCAGAAATTCTTTTAAGCGCATCATTAAGTCCTTCTTTTGCAACATATTTACCATTTTCCATTTCCCAGAAGCCACGTTTTTCTTCCACCCAAGGCGCATAAAAATGTGTAATAAAAACGCATCTGAAATCTACAATTTTATCCAAACGTTCTTGAGCCAAATAATACTCCCATTTTTCACCAGGCTCTATCGTATATGGCGTAGACCAAAGCAAGATTTCAGGATAAGAAGGATGACGCATAACTTTTGGCAAAGGCAAAGCATCGCCGAAGCCTGGATATGGACGCATCAAATTGTTCTCGAAGACGTAATCCACAAACGGACGCGGATTCATTTCTTCATACGTCGCGTTAAACGGGAACTTCACGCCGTATTTTTTCCATAAATCATAAACATAATATTGCGATGTCGAATCCAAGCCGTCACAAATCATGTCTTCCCTATTGTTTAAAGTGCCATTATTGTAACCGTGATCAATCCATGATTGCGAAGCGAAATTTTCTTTCATAAACGACAAAGCTTCCGCAAGATAATCGCTTGTAGAAGTATATTGTTCCGGAGTATGAAGGCAAATATCGAAACCTTTGTCTTTCAATTGTTTCAAGAAATCAAAAAATGAAGCATCTGTCTTTATCGTAGAATGTAATCCTGGAAAGTCAGGATTTTTTTCAAAATTAGTTACAGAATCTGGATTGTGATAAAACACGCTTTTTGTCACAGGAATATCGTAATAAGCAAAGCCGCCTATCGCATCTTCCACATTTACAATATCTTCACTTCCGAAATAAGTTGCACGATGTGTCTTTATATCAGCCCAATCAGCATGTTCTGTCCAAATGAAAGCCGATTCATAACCATCATAAATCGGCATGATACGAGGCAAATCGACTTTATCCGTCATAGAAACGACGAAAGACGATTGTGCCACAGAGCCTTTTTTCATGAAAGTTGCTGAATTATCAACATAATAATCTGACGTATCCAGAAGTTCATAACGTATCAAAAGATGGTCATAATAATAATCAGTATTGATATAAGCCGTAGAATTTTCAACATCTAACTGAATGGAAGAAATCTCATCTGGGTGATAAATATTCAATTGCTTATCATAACAAATCAAAGAAAATCCTTCCTTATCCAAATAATAAACATCTTGATAATCACAAGTATCAACAAATAGATTTCTTCTATAAATCGTAAAATCATCATTAAGGAATGGTATTATCAATGATGATTTCAAGACTTTTACATCTTCATTATATGTTGTTTCTAAATGAAAATTAACATTTGGATTGTTTTCTTCAGAAGAGAATGTCAGATTTGCTGTGAGCTGTGAGCTGTGAGCTGTGAGTTTTAAATTTTGTCTATCCTGAAATCCTGAAATCCTGAAATCCTGAAATCTCAACCGTGTCGTTATCAACAATCAAAGAATAAAATAACGACAAAGGTTTTGTTATAGGATTATCATTTTCATCTGCCAAAACAATTTGATTTTTCTTTTCTGAATATAAAATGTTAATGGATTTTGTGTTAAAAATATTTTTCAAATCTTTAGGAACATCATTGGCTTCAACTTTATCGACATAAGTCGGAAGGTTAAAATATTTTATGTTAAAATTAAAATCATCAATTATAAAAGATTCACCTTTATCATTCAGGATATAACTATTAAATTTAGAATTTTTAAGAATATCATTAGGCAGGCTAAAAGAAAAAGTATTATTATACCATTGATTTTCTGCAACAAATCCATTTGCCAAAGGAAAAGATTTCCAGAATATTGTTTTATTTTGATTTTTAAGAGAAACGACGAATACGGAATTCAACTTATCATTTGCCTTAAGCATCATATCTATAGTTATCAATGCATTAGCATTTCTGGTACTATCATCAACATTAAAATCAAAGCCGAAAGCGTATGTCAAATCGGAAGGGCATTCGCATACATAATTACCTGAAAACGCCGAAACATTTTCTAGACGGCGTACATTTTTCCATATCGAGCCATCACATTCTGTTTCAAAGTCATTGATGTATCTTATTGTATCATCTATCGTTGAATCATTATTCCGACATCCAAAAAGCAAAATTATCAAAGATAAAAGCAGCGATAAACATGATATTTTTTTGAATAAATCAAGCATATGTTTTTATTTTATTCCCTTCGTCCACGGTTTGTAAAACATTGTAAACCAATGCCTCAACAGTATAATCTTTTGGATATGACTTTATTGGAGCAAGATTTTCAATTCGTTTGGAAAGATACTTAAAAAAATGATTGTCGGAGAATATTTTTCCCGATAAAATAATCGCGTCTATTTCACCGTCCAATGTCACATAATGCGATGCGATTTCTTTTGCTATCTGATACGCCATCGCCTCCAATATCATATTTGTTTTGTTATCATTTTTTAACGAAGACATTATTTCATCGCAGGAATTTGTTGTTATATAAGAATGAAATGTCGCATTTCTGTTAATAAGTTTTAAGATTTCGTCTTTTGTATAATGTTTTTTAAACATCATATCTATCACATTCGACACTGGCATTGTTCCTGTTTCAAAGAATCCCATCGGACCAAATCCCATATAAGCTTGGTTCACATCAACGACGCGTCCTTTTTTATGAGCCGCCACCGAAACATTTCTATCGCCGACATGACAGAATATGATATTCATATCATCATAATTTTTATTAATAAATTTAGCGTATTTATTTGAAAGATATTTATGTAAGAGAGCATGGAACAAAGATTTTTTCCTTGTGACAGGATGAGCGAAAAAGCTTGCCACTTCAGAACGTTCATCAACGGAAGCTGGGTCGACAACCAGGGACCTCACTCGCAAAATACTAGCAATTGTAAATGCCAGAAGACCCGACATATTTAAAACGTCCTCGCCTCCCACTCCATCAATCAAATCTCCGACCATGATTTTATCAATTTCATAAACTCCTGCTTCACAAGGTTTAAGGAGTCCACCTTCTGCCACTACATATTGAATAGAGTTAATATCGACAGCATTGCGACGCAGCTGATTCATAATAGCATCTCGTCGAAACGGGAGTTGGTCGATGACATTATCCATCAAGATAAAATCGTCTTTCGAGTGATCAATATCACTTTGATAAAATATATTTTCGTCTTTACATACAGCTATTCTTGTATAAAAGACATCAGTAATTATGCTTAAGATTATTGTTGACATGACTGTTAAATTTTAACAATTCAACAATAAAAAAGCGATAAAGTTTAAACCTTATCGCTTTATTTAATCAGTTTTATATTACTCAATCCACATTATCATGGAGGAATGAATTACTTTCGCGGATTCCTTTATCTTTATTAGAAGAATATGTTGAAAGTTGTTGTTGTTCTTCTTTATTGAATATATTGAGTCCCATGCGTTTATATGCAGGTTGGTTTTCCATTTCCTCAATATGTTCAATTGATCTGAAATTCATATTAAGAGAAGCAAGGCGTTGACGGCGAAGCATTTCCTGTTGGTTAGCTTCATTTTTTTCTTGTTCAGTCTTCACCTTATGTCTCACAAGTGTCTGAGTATCTGCGCTATCTCTAACATACGATGTTATTCCAAAATCCTCATCGTCATCATTGTTATTGAAAGGATTGTTATAGACACGAGTTGTTGGTGTTGTTGTATTTACATTTCTTTCAGAAGATGTATTTCTCGTTGGAGTATAACCATTATCATTATTACCGAAGTTGTCGTCATCTCCGAGGACATGAACTTTTTTATCTTTTTCTTTAGGTTCAAAAGACAATGGTTCTTCAGGTTTTCTTCTATCGATAACCTTTATTTCAGGTTCTGGTTTTTGTTCAGTTTCTTGAGCCAGAGGTTCTATTTGCGCAGGCTCTTCTATTGGACGATTTTTAGGTTTTGTCACGTCATCGTACATAGTATGTACTTTTGCACTGTTTTCGTCGACCAAGACATGATGTTTATCATCTTTTTCATTGAATCCTGTAGCGATAAGTGTCACGTTAAGTCCATCTCCGAGAGATGTATCTTCGCCGTTACCCCATATAACTTCAGAGCAGTTACCTGTTGCATCTTGAACATATTCAGTTATTTCCATCACTTCATCCAATGACACCTCATCATTACCGGAAGTGATATAGATAAGTATATTTTTTGCACCTTTGATGTCAGAGTCGTCGAGGAGAGGCGAATGTACGGCTTCTTCCACAGCGCGTAATGCTCTACCTTCGCCTTCGGCATAACCGGAGCCCATTATCGCCTTACCGCTATCGCGCATGATTGTATTGACATCTTGGAAGTCGACATTAACATAACCTGTCACGGTAATGATTTCAGCAATACCTTTAGCAGCGGTTTTGAGCACGTCGTCAGCCTTCTTGAATGCCTGTTTCAATTTCATATCGCCGTATTCATCGCGAAGTTTATCATTACTGATAACGAGGAGAGTATCGACGTGTTTACGGAGTTCTGCTATACCATCGAGAGCTTGTTGTTGTCGGCGTTTGCCTTCACAGCTGAAAGGCATTGTCACGATTCCGACTGTCAGGATATCGAGTTCTCTTGCTATTGAAGCCACTACTGGAGCAGCGCCTGTTCCTGTGCCGCCGCCCATACCAGCAGTGATAAACAACATCTTAGTGTCTTCGCCCAACAATTGGCGCAACTCTTCAGTTGTTTCCAATGCAGCCTCACGACCGACAGCAGGGACGTTACCAGCACCGAGGGAACGTTTTCCAAGATGCAGTTTCATTGCCACCGGACTTTTTTCAAGAGCTTGATAGTCAGTATTACAAAGTATAAAGTCGACACCTTGGATACCTTCGGTAAACATGTGTGTAACAGCATTGCTACCACCGCCACCGACGCCAATGACTTTGATGATGTTAGGTCTTTCCTCCTTAGTGTCGAATTTAATTAAATCTGTCATATTATTATTTTTTTGTCTTAGTCAATATTATCTGATTTGAAGATACCTGAAATTGTTGTGATAATATCTTTTAACGCGAATGACTTTCTGCTTGGTGTTTCTTCTATTATATCATCATCATCTTCAACTTCAGCAACAACTTCTTCACTTACTCTTGACACTGGTCCATTTTTCTTATCAACAAAAGTTTTTCCGTTTCTTTGGATATCATTTTCATATTTAGCGATACCTTCTATCACGAGACCGATACCTGTTGAATATAAAGGACTTGCTAAGTCTTCAGAAGTTTCATTTGCGAGATATTCATTAGGATAACCTAATCGCACTTCGAGTCCAGTCTTGAACTCTGCAAGCTGACGAATGTGTTTCATCATCGCGCCACCGCCTGTAAGCACGATACCTGCAATGAGTTTATGTTCTGAGTTAACTTTTTGTATTTCAAAGTTTACGAGATCAAATATTTCTTCGAGACGAGCTTGAATTATATTTGCCAAATTCTTGAATGAAATCTCTTTTGGTTCACGGCCATGAATTCCTGGTATTGACACGACTTCGTCTTCGCTATTTTCTATTGCCACTGCAGAACCGAATTTAACTTTGATTTCCTCTGCATATTTTCTGATGATTGAACAGCCTTGACGTATGTCTTCTGTAATGACATTGCCGCCGAAAGGAATAACCGCTGTATGATAAATTATTTCATCATAGAACACTGCGATGTCTGTAGTACCACCACCAATATCAACTATAGCGACGCCAGCTTCTTTTTCATCTGCGCCGAGAACAGCAGCTGCCGATGCAATAGGTTCAAGAATCATGTTTTCCATTTCAAGGCCAGCATGTTCTATACATTTCACGATATTCTTAACAGCTGAAGTCTGTCCTACAATAACATGGAAATTAGCTTCTATCTTATTGCCCACCATTCCTTTAGGAGAACGTATGCCAGCTTCATCATCAACTATATATTCTTGAGGTATAACATTGATGATTTCCTCACCTGGAGAAACACCAATCTTATACATGTCTTGTTTCAACTTATCAAGTTCTTGGTCAGAAATTTCAACATCAGCATTTTCTCTGATTAACACTCCACGATGTTGAAGGCTCTTGATATGATGACCAGCAATACCTACATTAACGCTTTTAATTTCTATTTTTGACTGTTCAGATGCTTCTGCTACTGCACGTTTGATAGCATCGACAGTTTCTTCGATATTAAAAACCATTCCTCTTTTTACGCCGGTCGACTCTGTTTTTCCGTAACCACGTATCTCAATTTTGCCATTAGGCATTTTTTCTCCTACGATACAGGCAATTTTTGTTGTGCCGATATCTAAACCAACTATATAAACAGGATCACTCATATCTTCTTATTTTTTATTTTGGTACAAACCACTTGGTCTTTATAATTCAAATTTATTTCTTTATAGTTGTCGAGTTCAGGATTTCCTAGCATTTTATCAAAGAAATGCTTCATTTTTAACAATTTTTCCCTAATATTATTAACATCGCCAAAGATAACAATAATATTTGTGTTATTCACTGAAAAAATGTAATTTTTCTTCTTGTCATAATGAATTTGTTTAACACAAGATTTGGCATAATTATCATTCTGCACTTCTTTAATCAAATTGAAAGTCTGTGGCAGTTCTGTATCAACATAAATCTCGTCATTAACATTACCAAATTTGCCTATTGGAAAATCGATTCCACTCACGACCAAAAGTCTTGGAACATATTGGTTTTCACTTGGATATATATTACCATCATTATCAATATACACTGATTTTCCATTTCTGCCATACACACGAACAACAGGTTCACACTCTTCAATCTCCACGTCAAGATATTCTTTAAGATTAATACCTGCTTCCGCACTGATAATCCAAGGATTAGCATTCAAGGCATTAAGCACAGAGTCAACGTTTATCATTTTGATTTGATAATTATTTGTCGTATCGCAGATATCGAGTATCATATTGTAAGTCTTGCCATAATCTACGAATCCTTTTTCTGTTTTTCTTACGATTTTCAAGTCGACATCTTTCAGATTATCATGGAAATGGTCATAGGCACAATACACCGCCAGTGCGACAAGAACCGACAGTGTAAATACGAGTAGCAATATGTTCAGTACTTTTCTCATGATCCTAATAATGTTTCTATTTGTGGAACGAAGCGGTCGATGTCGCCGGCCCCCATTGTCACAATCAATTCTGGTTTAATTTTCTTTATTGTTTCAAGAAGTTCTTCTTTCTGGCATATCTGTTTTTCCTTACAGGAAATTTTTTCGAGCAAGACAGAAGATGTCACTCCTGGCATTGGTTTTTCGCGAGCCGGATATATTTCCATCAGCAGCAGCCTGTCGGCGAGCGATAAAGCTTCCGCGAATCCGTCCATGAAATCGTGTGTTCTTGAAAAAAGATGCGGCTGAAAAACAAGCGTCAGTTCCCTGTCAGGGAAAATCGTCCTAACAGCCTTCAACGATGCTTTTATCTCCTCTGGATGATGCGCGTAATCGTCAATGTAACATACTTTTTCATTATTGACTCTTATGTCGAAACGACGGGATACGCCTTGAAACGCAGCGAGTCCTTCTCTTATGGTTTTCATATCCACACGAAGCTGAAGACATGCTATGATAGCCGACAATGCATTCATGACATTATGTTCTCCAAAGAGTTGCATCTTATATTCTCCAAAGTCCAAGCCTTCTGATGTCACGACAGAAAATCTCGTCATGCCATCAACAACCCTTACATTACGCGCCATCACATCTGCATCTTTAAAGCCATAAGTAAGCTTCTTTCTGTCTGTCTCAATAGGAAGCGAATGATTACATATCACCACACCTTCTGGCTTTGTCTTTCCGACAAACTGATTAAAAGCTTCAAATACTTGTTGCTCATCGCCATATATATCAAGATGATCCGCATCTATCGATGTAACAATACTGACATAAGGCGTTATTTGCAAGAATGATCTGTCGAATTCATCAGCTTCCATCACAACGACTTCATCGTTTTCATCACCTATGATGACATTGCTGTTTATGTTTTTTGCTATTCCGCCGATAAATGCTGACATTGGTTTTTGTGCATAATGCAAAAGATGTGACACCAAAGACGTCACCGTTGTCTTGCCATGACTACCTGCCACCGCCACAGTGTCACACTGACGAGAAATCTCACCCAACACCTGAGCGCGTTTTATAATCTTCACTTCTTTATCACGAAGATAATTCAGTTCTTTTGAATCCGCAGGTATCGCTGGAGTGAGTATCACCAAATCCACATTTTCTGGTATCAATGTAGGATTATCTTCATAATGAACAAGAATGCCTTCTTCTTCTAATTTCCTAGTCAAAGGCGATGGCGTCTTATCATAACCCGACACCTGACATCCTTTATTATAGAAATAACGAGCCAAGGCACTCATTCCGATGCCGCCTATACCTAAAAAATATATGTTTTGTCTAGCAATCTTATTCATTACAAATATTATTTATTTAATATCATTTCTATCTGATCTACAATATCTTCCGCCGCATTAGGTCTAGCAAATTTAGCGATATTATTTTTCATATCGTTTTGTTTGCCAATATTTTTTAACAAATCAAAAACCACAGGAAGCAGTTCTTTCTCTGTCTCTGAATTTTTCACCATCATAGCAGCATTTGCATTGACGAGACTCATTGCATTTTTCGTCTGATGATCTTCCGCTGCTGTCGGCAATGGCACGAAAACCACTGCTTTGTTCAACAACGAAAGTTCCGAAATCGACATTGCGCCAGCGCGAGAAATCACCACATCAGCAGCCGCGTATGCCAAATCCATCCTATCAATGAATACCGTACATTTTATTCTATCTTGAAGTCCGTTCTCTTTAATTTCTTGAACAGCCTTATCATAATAATGATTTCCTGTCTGCCATATCAGCTGATAATCATTTTCTTTAAACGCAGCCAACTGCGCCGATATTCCCTTGTTTATTCCAAGAGCGCCCTGACTGCCGCCAACTAAAAGAATCGTCTTTTTTTCAGGATTAAGTCCAAAGAACTTAACACCTTCATCTCTCCTGTCATTCATCGGCACGATATTGTTTCTCAACGGATTACCAGTCAAGACAATTTTATCTTTTGGAAACCATTTTTCCATATTATCATAAGCCACACAAATCTTGGCTGCTTTCTTGGCTACGATTTTATTTGTAATTCCTGGATACGAATTCTGTTCTTGTATCACTATTGGAATGTTCATCGATGCGGCAGTCTTCATCGTTGGTCCGCTCGCGAATCCTCCCACTCCTATCACCACATCTGGCTTAAATCTCTTCAATATTTTCCTTGCATTTATCATACTGCTGATAAGTTTGAAAGGAAAGCTGAGATTATCTAATGAAAGTTCTCTTTTAATTCCGCTAATCCACAATCCCTCAATAGGATATCCAGCCTTTGGCACTCTATCCATTTCCATTCTGTTCTTAGCACCTATAAAAAGTATCTCTGCCTGAGGATAACGTTTCTTCAGGCAATCGGCGATTGCTATAGCAGGAAAGATATGACCTCCTGTACCACCGCCACTAATTATCACTTTCGGCTGTTGTGAGTTCATTTTTTCTTTCATCTTTTTTATCTATTTCTTTTGATACACTTAATATTATTCCAAAGGCGCATCCTGTGAACAGCAGCGACGTTCCACCCATGCTTATGAACGGCAACGGCTGTCCCGTAACTGGGAATATTCCGACAGCAACGCCTATGTTAACCATAGCCTGCATGACCAGCATGAATGCCAGTCCGAACGCCACGAAGCCGCCAAACGACTGCGGTATCGTAACCATAATCCTTATCGCTCGATATAACAGGATAAGATACAGCAACACAACGAAAGCGCCTCCCAACAAGCCATATTCCTCGACTATAATGGCAAAGATGAAGTCTGAATATGGATGTGGAAGATAGTTACGCTGTGTACTTCTTCCTGGAGCTTTTCCCATGATACCGCCTCCAGCAATAGCTATCTTAGATTGTATAGCTTGAAAATCTTCTGCATTCGCTTCTCTAGCAAGTTCTTCTGCACTTTTCTCTTCACTGCCTGTAAATTTCTCAACGAAACTCTCTATACGTTGAACCCAAACTCCTGTCCTACCCTTGTCTTCCGCAACATTCAACACTATTATTATATATATGCTCATAATTACAAGAGCTCCTGCAAGAAATGCAAGGAGATATTTCATATTGATTCTTCCGACAAACAAAAGCACCATACAACTGGCAAACAAGATGCCTGCTGTCGAGAAGTTTTCTGGAAATATCAAACCAACAATTGCCAAAACAGGCAACATCAACGGAACGAATGCGCTTTTGAAACCTTTTATCTCGTTCTGTCTCACGGTCAACTCTCTTGCCAAATAACCGACCAATGCTATCTTAGCAAAGTCACTACTTTGAAACGATATACCGAAAATATGCACAACGCGCTGTGCCTCATTAAGATCGACTCCAAAAAACAAAGTATAAGCCAACAAAGGAACCGATACCCAAAATGCTATCTGGAACAATCTAGAATAATAAGTATATTTCAACAGATGAGTCACATACACTGCACCCAAGCCTAAAGCCAATGTCACTGCATGACGTAACAAAACGTATGTATTATTACCATCGTATTTCGCATTTGCGTAAGTACCAGTGGCGCTATACACAGCCATCAATGATACCAATGTCAACATGGCAACAATCATCCAAATGACTCTGTCTCCTTGAAATAACCTATTAAACTGTTTCATTGTTATCAATTATTTTGATTTTATTTTAAAGAATTGACGTATTGTTTGAAAGCATCACCTCTTTCTGCATAAGAGCTATAATCAGCATTAACATGTGTTGCTGGAGAGAACATTACACTATCGTCAGTATCGGCTATCATTGCTGCCATCTTAACAGCTTTTTCCAGAGAAGCACAATCCATGACTTTATCTTTCAAAATTTCATCATATACCTTATGAAATCTCTCCGCGTTATTGCCAATACAAATTATTGCCTTGACATGTTTTTTCACTTGAGCGACAAGGTCTTCACAATCGTTGTTGTTTGCATAAGTTATCCATATCACTGGTTGATGCATATTATCAAATGAGAACCAAGTAGCTTCTGTTGAACATGCAGCAGAATCATCATAATATGTAACGCCGTCAATGACATCAACATATTCATATCTATACTTCACGTTTTCAAAATCACAGAAAGCTTGTTTGATGCTTTCTTTTCTCATCTGACTCATTTTTGATGAGATAGTAGCTGCCGTAGTCATTGTAGCAGTTCTTCTACCTTGTTTTGCCAATTGTTCTAATGTCATAATATTTCAGTATATCTTTTTTTTACAATTATCTAATTTTCAATGTCAATATTGCTATTGCAGCTAATATTATGCTTACGATCCAGAAACGGAATGTAATCTTTGTCTCGTGATAAAGCTGAGACGAACCTTTAAACATAACTTTGCAACCAGGGTCGTTTTTCTCAACCAATGCCAATGACGTTCTGTAATGGTCATGTACCGGAGTCCTTTTCCAGAGGCGTTGCTTTACACCTTTTTTCTTTCCTGCCTTATAATAAAACTTCTGCAATATCACAGAAAGGCTTTCCCATAAGAACACGCCACATATCAAAGGAAGCAATAATTCTTTATGTATTATGATTGCCGACACTGCAATGATACCACCTATCGTCAAGCTTCCAGTGTCGCCCATGAAAATCTGTGCCGGATACGAGTTATACCACAAGAAGCCTATCAACGCACCTACGAAAGCACACATAAACACCACGACTTCTTCACTTCCTGGTATAAACATAATATTAAGATAATCAGCCATTACCAAGTTACTTGACACATATGCCAAGATTCCGATGGCAATACCCATTATTGAAGAATTTCCTGCCGCCATGCCATCCATTCCATCGTTGAGATTAGAACCGTTAGACACCGCTGTCACGACAAATATTGTCATCATAACGAAGAATATCCATCCTGCCCAGTATTTGTATGGCTCTCCCAAGAAATTAAACAAATCTGAATAATTCAAGTTGTTATCTTTTATAAAAGGTATAGTTGTTCTTGTCGACTTAACGTCTGGTGTCTTGACCACTATTTCCTTATTGTCTTCTATCTTCGTCTCCACTTTTTCATTCATCACGACAGCTGGGCTGAAGCGCAAAGTTAATCCGACTATCAAACCGAGAAGCAATTGAGCTGCAACTTTATACCATCCATTAAGGCCATCTTTTTTCTTTTTAAAAGTCTTGATATAATCATCTGCAAAACCTACGAGACCCAATAATATTGTTGTTATTATCATCAATATCATATAGGTATTTTTCAATTTACCTATCAGAAGACATGGAATAAGTATTGCTGTTATGATGATGAGACCACCCATTGTTGGCACGCCTTTTTTCTGTGTATTAAAAGGATCTATTGTTTCATCACGTTGTGTCTCAGATATTTGATGTTTCTTTAATAACTTAATAAAATATTTTCCGAACCATATTGATATTACCAACGACAATATAATGGCGAACATAGCACGGAATGTAACGTAAGTAAACATTCCCGCACCAGGAAAATTGCAACATTGCTCTAAGTGTTCAAACAAATAATATAACATCTTTAATAATTTTATTTTTCGTTAAATGCTTTTGTCAATTCTTCCACATCATCGAAATGATGTTTCACGCCTTTTATTTCTTGGTAATCTTCATGGCCTTTGCCTGCAACGAGAATAATGTCGCCTTTTTTAGCAAGTGCCACTGCTGTTCTGATAGCTTCTCTTCTGTCAGTTATGCTCAACACCTTATTATAATATTCACCGCCAACTCCAGCTTTCATCTGTTTGATTATCTCTTCAGGATCTTCGAAACGAGGATTGTCGCTGGTAATAATGAGTCTGTCGCTTTTCTCCACCGCAACTGCCGCCATCTCTGGTCTCTTGGCAGCATCTCTATTGCCGCCTGCGCCAGCAATTGTTATAAGTGTCTCATTATGAGTTCTTATCTCATTGATTGTATCAAGCACGTTTTTCAATGCATCTGGAGTATGAGCATAATCGACAATACCAACGATTCCAGCTTCTGACTGAACGACTTGAAAACGACCAGGAGCACTTTGAAGCTGACTTATACCTTTCAATAAATCGTCATCGTTCATTCCCAACAATGATGCAGCTCCGAATATCGCAAGCAAATTACTTACATTAAATTTTCCGACTAAGTATGTAAAAATATTATTTCTATTGATTTTCAGCTCCATACCATCGAAATAACTTTCCAAGACAACGCCTTTGAAATCAGCATCAGTTCTCAAAGAATATGTTTTTTTCTTCGCCTTGGTATTTTGAAGCATCACCATTCCGTTCTTGTCGTCCAAATTCGTAAGAGCAAATGCCGAGGATTCAAGATTATCGAAAAATTTCTTTTTAGCATCACGATAGGCAGCTACAGTCTTATGGTAATCAAGATGATCGTGAGTAAGATTTGTAAATATACCGCCTTCGAAATGAAGTCCTGCAATTCTATCCTGATCTACAGCATGAGAACTGACTTCCATAAAAGCATATTCACATCCAGCATCTACCATTTTGCTCAGCATTTCATTGATTTGCAACTGATCGCCTGTAGTATGTGTAGATGGAACGACTACATTATTAATTCTATTTTCTATTGTCGACAGCAAACCGCAAGGATAACCAGCATTAAAGAAAAGTCTATACAACAAAGTAGCTATCGTTGTCTTTCCATTTGTGCCCGTAACACCAACAAGACGCAATTTTTCTGAAGGTCTTCCATAAAACTCAGAAGCTGCAAAGCCTAATGCTTTCGCCGTATTATCCACAACATAATAAGTGACATCATCACTGATATTTTCTGGAATTCGTTCACATACAACAACATGACAGCCTTGTTCTATAGCTTTAGAAATATAATCATGGCCATCGACCTGTGTTCCGCGAACAGCAAAAAACGCCACATCTTCAGACGATTTTCTTGAATCAAAAACCAATGAAGAAACACTCCTATCGTCACATCCTATTGTCTCAATGACATTACAGCTTCTTAATATGTCGTCTATTCTTTTCATTTTGAACTTAAAGTTAAGTTAATAACACTTCCTTTTCTTAATTCAGCACCTGCTTTTACAGACTGAGTTTTCACCTTGCCATATCCTTCAAACTTCACTTTCCAACCCATTGATTCCAAAAGAAATACAGCATCAGTAATATTCATTCCCTTAACATCAGGAACTATATTTTCTTCAAATTCCACTGTGTTAACAAAAATATCTTCATCGCTTTGCTTCACAGAAACCCATTCATTATCCTCAACATTATCTACAAACGATATATTTTCCATATTGCAATAATCCAAGAAGTCATTGAAATAAACCATCGACGCACTTGTAAATGAATTGCAATCTGCTTGATACTCACCTTTTTCATCAACGACACCTAAACGTGTAGCATAAACTTTTTCCGCCAATTCCTTAAAGACTGGCCCCGAAACAGAACTGCCGTAATATCTTTTACCACGAGGATTGCTAACGACTATAATACAAGAGTATTTAGGATTATCAGCTGGGAAATAACCGACAAATGTAGCTGTATAATTTTTCTTGTTATAACCTGCTGAACCTTGTGAAATCTGAGCAGTACCAGTCTTTCCAGCAACAGAAAAGCCCAACTTACTCATACTCTTAGCAGTACCATTTTGAACTACACCTTTCAAAAGTGTTTGTAATGTTTCTATTGTATTTTCCGAAGCGATACGTTCATTTATAACTATAGTATCGAACACCTGTTTAACTTCATTGCCACGACGTATCTCTCTAACAAACTGAGGTTTAACCATAACTCCATCGTTTGCGATAGCATTATAGAATGTCAATATCTGTATAGGCGTCATCATCACTTCATAACCTATTGACATCCATGGCAGAGACAACTTTGACCATCTTTTGTCGCTTGTAGTTTTAATATCAGGTTTTGCTTCGCCTTTAATATCCAGATTCAAAGGCTCATTGATTTTCGTCTTATAAATAAGGTCGATATATCTCTGCGGATCACTCAAAAAAGCATCCTCAACCAATGTCGCGAAAGCTATATTTGACGATTGTTCAAAAGCATTGCGTATCGTAGTATATCCTTGTTCATCCGTAACACGGTGCGAATCACGCATTGTTCTTCTATAGAACACTTTATAATCAGTAGTTCCCAACTGAAGTTTACTATCGATATTCAAGTTTGGATTATTTTCAAGAAGCGCACACATCGTGATAGCCTTAAAAGTAGAGCCAGGTTCCACATTATGACGCAAGGCGAAATTATAAGCCTCCTCATATTCGTTTTTATTCTCATTATAACTCAATGAAGCCATGACCTCCACGAAGCCAGACTTAACATCCATAAGTACGACACAGCCTTGAAGAGCATCATTTTCTATAAGACATTTTTTAAGTGCATTTTCTGCAACATCTTGTATTTCAATATCTATAGAAGTATAAACATCATCTCCATTCACAGGCTCAACATTCTCCGATGAAGGCATTGGCATCCAGAAATTACCATTGATACGTCTAACCAACTGCTTTCCATCGCTACCTTTAAGGTTCTCATTATAAGCACCTTCAAGTCCAACAAAGATATTTTCCTCCTCTCTGACATATCCTATAGTACGAGCAGCTAACTCACCATAAGGCAATTCCCTGACATAACTTCTTTCTGAGATAAAACCACCTTTATTCTTTCCTTCCCTAAAGATTGGGAATTTCTGCATCCTCTTATAATCCGCCACGCTTATCTTATTGGCTATCTTGACATAACGTTTTTTCTTAGCGCGTGCATCCTTAAGATATGAAACATATTGTTGTTTAGATTTATTCTTCAACAAACGGCTCAAACTATCCGCAAGTTGAGTCACATCTCTATCAAACACTTCCGGCTTAACAGAAACAGGATCAAAATAAATACTATACCTTGGCACCGATGTCGCTAATAACGTACCGTTTTTTGAAATCACATTGCCACGATGAGCCTTCTCATCCCTTATTTTCAATTCTCTTTTGCTGGCTTGCTCAAGAAGCTCATCTTTTTCCTTCACTTGAATATGAACAATTGCAAGAATAGCCCATATACCCACAGCAACAACAATAAAATAAACGAGGAACGCTCTCCACAACACATCATTTTTCGGATCAATCTTCATCACTTCCTCCTTTCTTTTCCACGACTATCTTCTTCAAAGGCTCAACAGATTCTTTTATACCTTTATCTTTCAACATGTTAACCATGTTAGACTGCTTGGTAATCTTTGTTATCTCTGATTTAAGATAAACATACTCAACATGCAAATCCTCAATCCTACGATTTGATTTTGCAATATCCCTGCTTATATCCTCTGCGATGTATACATTAGTAATGTAAATCATCGACAAAAAGACTATATAAAAGAAGAAAGGAAACAAATTCACAAAGCCATCTTTGGAAAACATATCACCGCCCATAATATCAGCTATAAGCTTATTCGCCTTAGCTCTCTTTTTAGGCTTATCTTCAGAAACAGAATCCTCTTGTTCTTGAGAATCAACATCCTCTATCATCAATTCCTGTTCCTGAACATCGTTATCATCATTTATTTTATTCAGATTTTTCATTTAGCTCTCCTTTCTGCCACACGCAATTTCGCGCTTCTAGCTCTGCTATTCATCTGAATTTCATCATCCGATGGAACGATTGGCTTGCTCGTCATTAATTTATAAGGTGTAAGCTGATTACCGAAGAAATCCTTTTCCAAATTACCGTCAGCATTACCCGTCTTCATAAAATTCTTCACCAGTCTATCTTCAAGAGAATGATACGAAAGCACAACAAGACGTCCGCCTGGATTAAGCACGTCGGCACACTGGCCCAAGAACGCCTCAAGCACCTTCATTTCTTCATTAACCTCTATTCTAAGAGCTTGAAAAATCTGAGCCAACACTTTATTTTCCGAACCCCTTGGCAAGAATCTAGCGACAGCAGCCT
This sequence comes from Bacteroidales bacterium, assembly GCA_045613185.1. Lineage (GTDB taxonomy): Bacteria > Bacteroidota > Bacteroidia > Bacteroidales > F082 > Limimorpha. Next base: position 27,247 of record JAZLAL010000043.1, read on the forward strand.
TCAGCTCATCTGTCGTTTCTATTGGAGCCACCTCACGAGCCATTGTTATAGCATCAGCGATAGCCATCGCATTTCTCAACTCTCCATAGCGAGAAAACACAGATGCCAAAGACGAAACATCGTAAGTATTGACAATACTCGCAGCATCAACAGCAGACTTCTGATTCATTCTCATATCAAGTCGACCATTGAAACGTGTAGAGAAGCCCTTTTCCGGAGTATCAAACTGATAAGAAGAAACGCCCAAATCAGCGAGAATACCATCAACTTTACCGCCACAGTAAAGCTGAAGGAAATTCTTCATATAACGGAAATTCTGCGGAATGAAAGTAAAACGACTGTCGTCGATGACATTTTTCGCAGCATCTTCATCCTGATCAAAAGCATAGAGACGACCATCTTCACCAAGACATTCCAAGATACGACGTGAGTGTCCCCCGCCACCGAATGTCACATCAACATAAGTTCCATTAGGCTTGATATTCAAACCTTCAATACTTTCGTTTAACATTACAGGAATATGATACATCTCTTTAATTTTTATTTGTTAACCAATAAAATCACAATCACCTAATTTTGCAGTAAGCATCTCTGCAAATTCTTTTTCAGAAATCTTAGAATCTTCTATTTCTTTCAACGAACGATCCCAGATCTGCATTCTGTCAATCAAAGAAGTCATGACCACTTCCTTGACTAAATTCGTCTTTTCCATCAAATCCTTAGGAATCTGAATACGACCATTAGCATCGACTTTCACCATACGAGCGCCTGCGTTGAAACGACGTATCAACATCACATTCTCAGCCTTGAAAGGATTCAATTTACCAAGTTTTTCCTGCATAGAACGCCAGTCGCTCATACCAAAAAGTTCAAGACAATCGCCAAAAAGACTCGGACGAAGCACAAAACCCTCTTCCACCACTTCACCAAGCTGTTCCTTAAAACTGCTAGGAAGAAGAAGTCTGCCCTTACTGTCTAATTTACAATAATATTCGCCGATTGGATAATTCATTCTCAAATCATTTTTTCAACTTGTAAAATTAGTGCATTTTTTCCCACTTTACACCACTTTTATCTATTTTTTTTCAAAAAGTTTTCAACAATATTCCAACAGGCAGTAAAATATGGGGAACTGAGGATTTAAGGAATTGAGGAACTGAGGAAACCCTCATACCCTTAATCCCTCACACCCTTAATCCCTCATACCCTTAATTCCTCATACCCTCAATTCCCAAATAAAAATCTCTTGCTTTATTTCAATAATTATTTATTTTTGCAAAAGGGAAAAACCGTTTCATAAAATCGGTTTCTAATATTGAACAGAATGAGCGACAAGAAAGCATTACAAATTGACATTGAGAAGATTATTGGCGAAAAACTTCCAAAACTTGCCAGCAAGCTTCCAAGATTCGTTTTCAAATATTTAAAGAAAACACTCCACCAAGATGACATCAACGGCTTGTTAGGAAGAACCGAAGGCATATCAGGATTACCTTTCGTAACTGAAGTCATGAAAGAATTCAAGACTTCCGTCAATGCCGTCGGACTTGATCATATAGAAAAAGACGGACGTTACATCGTCGCCGCCAACCATCCAATCGGCGGTCTTGACGGCATCGCACTCATCGACACCGTCGGCAAGATAAAACCTGACGTCATCACTCCAGTCAACGACTTCTTGCTCTTCGTTCCAAACTTGAGACCTCTTTTCATTCCAGTGAACAAATTAGGCAGCAACGCCGATAACATCAAGATTTTCAATGAGACATTCGCTGGCGACAGAACGATCTGCTACTATCCTTTCGGTTTATGTTCAAGAAAACATAAAGGCAAAATCATCGACTTGGAATGGAAGAAGACTTTCATCACAAAAGCAAGAACATACCATCGCGATATTATCCCCACACACATTTCAGGAAGAAACAGCAACTTCTTCTACAATCTTTCCAACATTCGCAAGAAGTTAGGTATAAAAGGCAATATTGAAATGTTGTATTTGGTTGACGAGTTTTACAAACAAAAAAATCAGACTCTCACCATAACATTCGGAAAACCAATACCATGGCAGACATTCGACAACAGACATACCGACACCGAATGGGCTATGAAACTTAGAAACTTCGCTTACAATCTTCCAAACGATTGCGAGCAGACTTTTGACCCAGAAAAAAATTATACAATATAAATTATGGAAAAAATAATTGACGCCGTTCCAGTTGAAGATATCATAAAAGAACTTACAGAGGAACGTTTTGTTAGAAAAACAAATTTTGGTCACAACGAGATTTACATCGTCAACGCTCACAACGCACCTAACACTATGCGTGAAATCGGACGTTTGCGCGAATGGGCATTCCGCGAATCCGGCGGCGGCACAGGCAAGAGCGTCGACATCGACGAATTCGACACAAGAGACGAAGCTTACTTCGAACAACTCATCGTCTGGGACCCAGTCGAAAAAGAAATATTAGGCGGCTACCGCTTCATCGAATGCAACAAATTACCTATAAAAAATAATGGTCAAGTAGACACTCCAACATCAGAATTATTCTACTACTCAGAAGACTTCATCAAGAATTATTTACCTTACACAATAGAATTAGGACGTTCTTTCGTTCAGCCTAAATACCAATCTACAGGCAACGTAAGAAAGAGCATCTTCACACTCGACAACCTTTGGGACGGACTTGGCGCAGTGCTGAAGCAAACACCTAACGCCAAATATTTCTTCGGAAAAGTCACCATGTATTCACAATACGATGAGGCTCTCCGCGACATGATACTCTTCTTCATGCACAAGTTCTTCCCAGACAACGACAACCTCATCTATCCTTATCCAAACGTCGCTATCAAAACCAAAGCAAGAAAAGCAATCATGAAACTGAGACTCGACGGCAACAACTACCAAAACAGCTACCGCACTCTCAGCAAATATATCCGCGAACATGGTTCTGTCATTCCTCCATTATTCAACGCTTACATGAGTTTGTCAGCAACAATGAAGACATTCGGCACAGCATTGAACGCTCCTTTCGGCGACGTGGAAGAGACCGCCATCTTGATAACAATAGAAGACGTTTATCCAGAAAAGATTGAACGTCACCTTATATACAACAAAGACGAAAAACCAGAACATTTGAAGTAGAACTGAGGATTTGAGAAACTGAGGAACTAAGGATCTGAGGAAACCCACATACCCTTAATTCCTCATACCCTTAATTCCTCATACCCTTAAATCCCCAAAATACCATGATAATAAGAAAAGCTGCTTTCTTACAGAGTAATACCAAGGTTGACAAGCTGCCAAGCGCCAACAAACCGGAATACGCATTCATCGGTCGTTCCAATGTTGGCAAGTCATCATTGATAAATATGTTGACAAACAAAAAGCAACTTGCAAAAACATCGTCAACTCCGGGAAAAACAATCACGATAAACCATTTCATGATTAACGATGAATGGTATCTCGTCGACTTGCCTGGTTACGGTTTTGCGCAACGTTCTAAGAAAGACCGCGAGTCGTGGAAGGTGATGCTCGACAGCTACATCAAAAACAGAAAAAATCTGGTTTGCATGTTCGTCTTGGTCGACAGTCGCATCGAACCACAGAAAATCGACTTGGAATTCATCAGTCACCTCGGAGAATTGCAGATGCCATTTGGTATAATTTTCACCAAAGTAGATAAAATAAAAGACGCCGAGCTTCAGCGTAACGTTCAAGTTTACAAAGACAAACTCGCTGAGCAATGGGAAGAACTTCCTCCTATTTTCATCACATCATCGGAAAAAGAAATAGGGAAAGACGATGTTTTGAACTATATCGACAATCTCAACGACCAATTAAAAAACGTCAATTTTTAAGGCTTTGGGCTATGAGCTATGAGCTTAAGAATTAAAAACAAAAACCTCAGAAGTTCAATTGAGTTTCTGAGGTTTTATATTTCTGGATTTATTAAAAAATCAGTTCGCTTCTTCAAACTTTCTCACCAACTCTTCTGGTGTGAGTCCCAAGTTTTCCAATGTAGCTTTCACATCTTCAACTATAGGACTGTTTGGATATTTTTCAATAAACTGACGATATGTAATTTCGGCATTTTGCAAGTCGCCGAGTTTGTTTTCATAGACGAAACCTTTGATAAACATTGCCATTGGAGTCATCTCAAAATCAGGATATTTCTCAATCAATACATCAGCGATTTCAATAGCTTTCTGAGGCGTTTCAACGCTAGTTCCGACTGCTACATCAAGAGCCTTGAAAACAAAATCTGGCGACTGCACGTCATTAGGATTTTGTTCTGCAAAAAGAACGTAAGCATCAACAAGTTGAATCACATTATCCTTTGTAGGCTTAGCATCTTTAGCCAACACCTTTGATTCAAGCTCTTCGACATCTTTTACCGACATCTTTTCGCCACACGACAACATCACCGCTGTCACTAACAACAAAACAAATATTCTTTTCATATTTTCCAATTATGCATTATGAATTATGAATTATGAATTAATTTATCTTCTTCTTTTCGCTGGGAAAATCATTTTATAATCGACTGGAACGAAGCCTTCTGATATGTTACGCAATTTATTTTTGAGCATCATTTTGCGCATAGGAGCGACTCTGTCGACATAAACTTTTCCTTCAAGATGGTCAAATTCATGTTGGAAGACGCGAGCGCATATTCCGTCGAGTTCTTCTTCATGTTCTTCAAAATTCTCATCTAAATAATTGACAGTCACTTTTGCTGGACGAACCACGTCTTCATTCATATCTGGGAGACTGAGGCAGCCTTCGCGGAATGTCCATGTCTCTTCTGAAACCTCTACGATTTCAGGGTTGATGAAAACTCTTTTAAAACCTTTTGCTTCAGGATAATTCTCGACAAAAGGTTCAGCGTCGATGACGAATAATCTTATTGATTTATTGATTTGAGGAGCTGCAAGTCCGACACCTTCAGTGTGATACATAGTCTCGAACATATCAGCTATAAGCTGTTGTAAACCTGGATAATCAGGAGTTATTTCTTCTGCTATTTTCTTTAAAACAGGATGGCCGTAAGCCACTACAGGTAATATCATACTTTAAAATTTAAAATCTATTTTTCTTAATTGCTTCCGATTCCATATAAGACTGCAAGATAATGGTCGCGCTGATGGTATCGACGAGCGCCTTATTCTGACGTTGCTTCTTGCCAAGACCTGCATCAATCATAGTCTGAAATGCCATCTTGGAAGTAAAACGTTCGTCGTGACGTTTGATATTCATCTCTGGGAGAGCTTTTCTCAGCTGACCGATAAAAGGTTCTATGTAACGACTTGATTCAGAAGGATTGTTCTGCATATCTTTTGGTTCTCCAATCACAATAGTCTCAACATTTTCTTTCTTGACATAATCTAAAATAAATGTCAATAAATCTTTAGTATCGACTGTTGTTAATGAATTTGCGATGATTTGCAAAGGGTCGGTCACTGCTATGCCACAGCGTTTCCTTCCGTAATCAATTGCCATTATTCTTGCCATTTCTTAATTTTTGTTTGCAAAGATAATAAATAGTCAACAGACAACGGACAACGGACAACAGATTTTTTAGTTAGAAGTTAGGAATTAGGAGGTAGGAATTGAGGAACTGAGGGTATGAGGA
>JAZLAL010000044.1:0-53128 GCA_045613185.1 Bacteroidales bacterium
TGACCGCGTTCTCACAAACGTTCCTAAAGAAGAATTCCCAGCACAAATGCTCGCTATCGAATTATATCTCGAAGCTGGTGTTCGTGGTTGCGAAATCGGTTACATCCTCGCTGACCGTGACCCTGTCACACGCGAAAACCGTTTCGGTGGCTTAGACCTTCTCCGTCTCTGCATCGCTCGCCGCGTTTACACAAACAACCACATGGATGTTATCGCAGCAGCTTTGAAGAACGTTTACGATCGCCGCAACGAAATCAAACACGGCGTACGTATCACATGGGAAACAGAACTCATGCGTCACTTCACAGTTCATTTAGAACCAATTAAATAATAGATATAAATAAACTATTAGCTTTTGGCTATTGGCTTTTGAACTTTAAGTTCAACGGCCAATAGCTAACAGCCAATAGCTAACAGCCAAAAGCCAACAGCCTTAGTTCAATATGTTAAACATCCTTTTCATCATCGCCCTCACATCGCCAGTGGCATTCGCTTCTACAGCATTCAATGTTAATAATGAACAATTAACAGTTAACAATTTACAATTTGGAAAGAAGTTGATGTTTGCTCTTGTCCTCGCATTGGGTCAAGGCGTGATGTATTCACTCGGCGATTTGCTCGGCGGAACATTCATGCATCTCATGGCGAGACAGTCGAAGTGGATAGTGCTTGCAATATGCATCATGATATTCTATAGGATGTTGATGAACACCTTAAAGATTAAAAACGGAGCCAACCTTTATTTCATTGAAACCAAAAAGCAGCTTTTATTGCTTTCAGTAGCAGTCGGCGTTAACTCCTTCATCGCCGGACTCATGGCAGACTTTTATATGCCATTCCAAAATCTTACACCTTATTTATTAATGGCAGCAGCCTTTGTTTGGTCGATGGTCGCAATGCTGACGCCATTCTCAAAAATGAAACTCACTTTCAACAGCCTTGTTAATCTTGTATCATCTTTCGTGATATTTGCAAAAGGCTTTTGGGGACTTTTTTAGGAACTGAGGAATTGAGGAACTGAGGAATTGAGGAACTGAGGAAAATCCTCATACCCTTAACTCCAAACTCCTAACTCCAAACTCCAAACTGAAAAAAAACTTGTTGTCTTGTTGACTTGTTGTCTTATAGACTTTTTTATTATCTTTGTAGGCTAAATATTGTTTACAAAGTATGTTTCATTTAACTAAAATTTTTCATTTCGAAGCGGCTCATGCCTTGAAAGGCTATGACGGCCGATGCCGTAATATTCACGGACATTCATACGAAATGCGTGTTACCATAAAAGGCAATCCTATTATGGATGACAACAATCCTAAAAACGGAATGGTGATGGATTTCGGTGACTTGAAGAATATTGTTAATGAAGAAATAATAAACCACTACGACCATGCCTTCATCATAAATCATCAGATGCCTGAAGATTTTATTGAAGAAGTAAAACGTCATTACGATAGAATAATTATCGTTCCTTTCCAACCTACAACAGAGATGATGCTCCTTGATTTCTCAAAAAAAATCAAGAAAAGATTGCCAGAAGGAATACAACTTGTCAAGATTTTACTTAAAGAAACAGAAGGCTCATACGCAGAACTTATAGAAGAATAATTAATATTAATTTAAAATAATCATCATGAAAAAAACTTTACAATTATTATTAACATTGGCGCTTTTCGTCTGTAATATCGCTTTATATGCAGATGGTGACGAATTTTTCAGTGCGCAAGTTACAATAGGTACTAGCTCAAATGTTGACGAAACACCTTTTGTAAATAAATATAGCTACTCATGGAATGAGACAATCTATTCAGGAGCAGAAATAGGTGGCGAATGTACTATCAATGCAGTTTCATATCATAGTACAGTAGAAAGCACTCCATATCCTATCGTATTGGATAAATTGGAAATTTATATGGCTGTCACTGAAAAAATGGCTTTCGCTTCAGAAATCGACTGGGTGCCAACAACTTCTCTTACTAAAGTTTATAGTGGAACAAATGTTACTATCGGTGATACTCCATGGGAAAAGATTGAATTAGACGTTCCTTTCTACTTTAATGGCAGAGGTAATCTTGCAATCGTTGTTGCTAAAAAAACTTATGGATATAATTCTAAGTTGAAATGGTATTATTCAGATGATGAATATACTACGACACTTTATTATGCAAATGACGCTAATGAAAGCATCGCTGATGTTCCTCCAACAACAAGTAACAAAGGTACTAGAATGACCTACAGAGCTAACGTAATGTTAGACGTAGTTTATGGTGAAGTTAAATCACCAATCGTTATTTCACCGAATCCAATCGATTTAGGCATGCGTCCAGCTGGTGCTTGGATGGCTCCTGTTAGTGTTGAAATGACAACAGATTCATTATCAGCAAGTATCTTGTCAATAGAATCAACAAACAAATATTTTGTTTTATCAAGTTTTGAAGTTCCTGTAAATGTAACTACAGAAAATCCTTTCTCATTAAAAATTAAAAATACAGAAAGCAATGTAGTTGGTGAAATGAATGGTCAGTTTATAGTTACAACAAACTATGGCGAGACCGCTGTTGATATGAAAGCTGTTACTTATTCTCCTGTCAGCCCTGACGTATGGGAATTAGCAGAAGAAGTGAAATCATATCCATATAACGACACACCAGATTTTGATAATATCTACAACAACTATACATTGCCAGGCGAAGCACAAGACGGCCCTGACGCTGTTTATAAACTCGTTGTCACAGAACCAACAACATTGGCTGTCGGCGTTAATGGTGAAAACGCAAAGATGGCTTTGTATCCAGAAGGTTTCAATGGCAAGGGCGGTCCAGACGTAGATAACTATTACGGATTAGGAATAAACCCAGACCAACCATTTGAACCAGAATTTCCAGAAGTAGAAAAACCTGAATTACAAGGCAATTCATTCTCATTCGACTTCAATGATGGAAACCTTGATGCATGGAGAACAATAGATATAGACGGTGATAATTTCAACTGGATGTATATAGCAAGCGGTGCAGGCGAAAATGTCAAATGTATAGGCTCATATTCTTACGATTTTACTTCATCTGCAAGTCTTACTCCTGATAACTACATAGTTACAAAAGGTTCTTATTCAATAGATAAAAATTCAGTCCTCGAATTCGACATTAAAGCAACTGAAGATTACTTTACACATGAGACTTATGCTATTGTGGTTTCTTTAGACGGCATCAACTTTGAAACTATTGGAAAAGAAACATTCATGGATGCAAACTGGAACCATAAGACTGTCTCTCTCGCTGATTATGCAGGAAAGGATATAGTTATCGGTTTCCGTCACTTTGAAACAGGTACAAAATCATTTGCAATATTCGTAGACAATGCAAAATTGACTCCAGGTCGTGGCTCAAGATACACTAAATCAGAGAAATATACAGTTCCTGCTGGTACTTACTATCTCGCAGTATCTGCAACAGAACGTTTCTCTGTAAATATCAATTCTATAACAGAAACTGGATATAATCCTGTTACTGAAGTAGTTGCAAAAGAAAATGGTGACAACGTTAACCTTACTTGGAGCTTCGATTTCATCAATAATGCTGTAGTACTTAACAATAATGAATTGTCTAAGACAAGAGATGAAAATAAAACTGTCTTGGGATATAATGTCTATAGAAAAAATACCTTGAACGACAATGCTCCAGAACTCATTGCAGAAAACGTGACAGATACAACATATACAGTTGACACATGGAATTCAATGACAATGGGTCTTTATCAATGGGGCGTTTCTGTAATTTATGATGCAGGCAATGACGCTAAATTCGAAACAGGTGTAACTTATTCAAACTCTATCGGTAAAGACATGTTCACATCTTTGGAAGTAGCTGTCGCTACTGAAACAGGTGTTGCTCCTACGGGAACAAAAGTTTCTTTCTATAATGTTTACGAACCTTCATTCAAATATGAAGTCACATTAGATGAAACAGGAACATATAAATGGGATTCATTCCGTAGAGGAACTTACAGATATTCAATGTCATTAGATGGATTTAAACAAGGTCCTAAAAATGAGTTGATTGAAATATGGGATGCGACAAAATTGGAATATACATTCAAAGAAATATTTGTTTTGGGCGATATCTTCGTTTCTTCAACAGGATGGGCAATGTGGAAAGAAATCTTAGATGATGCTGAATCTTATACAGTTATGTTAGATGGAGAAGTCGTGGATAATCCATATGTGAATTATTACCAATTCGATGTTACAAATCTCGTTAAAGGTCAAGAATATGTAACAACAGTTATAGGTGATGATGAAACAGAAAAATTAGAATACACTTGGACTTACCTCTCATGCGACGACTTGGTACAAGCCAGCGACTTTGAAGTAGATGCTCAAGGAAAAGATGTTTCAGTATATTGGACACTCCCTGTAAAAGATTACAACAACTCAGAATTCAGATTCGATTTTGAAGATAGAACATTAAATGGCTGGGTTGCAATAGATGCTGATGGCGATGGTTATACATGGGCAAACTCTTCAAAATATACAGAAGAAGAATGCGGTTTCCAAAGTTTCTATAGTGTGATGTCACATTCAAGCTTACAAACAAAAGCATTAAAACCAGATAATTATCTTTCAACAGCAAAGAAATATCATATCACAGAAAATTCAATACTTCGTTTTAGAGTAAGTGCTGAAAATAAAGCTTGTCCAGAAGAACATTACGGTGTTGCAATCTCAACAAATAGCAATCATAAAGTAGCTGATTTTGCGACAATCTGGGAAGAAACATTGCCTAAAGATGATAATTCATCAACAAATCACGGCACTTGGTATGAGAGAACCGTCGACTTGAGCAAATATGCAGGACAAGATGTATATATCGCATTCCGTCACTTTAATTGTACAAACCAATTCTGGATCAATATTGATAATGTAGAATTGACAACAGCAGAGACAAGAAAACGCGATGGTGAATGGATGTATTACGAAAACGGCAAGAGCTATGACGCATTAGGATTGCAAGGCGGTGCTTCATTCTATTGGGGTATGATGTTCCCTGCAGCAGATTTGCAAAAATTCGCAGGCCGAACTTTGACAAAAGTATCTATGTTCGACTTCGCAGCTCACGAAGGTAGATTTATGATTTACCTCGGAGGCGATAAGGCTCCTGGTACTTTGGTGCATACTCAAGAATATAAAGGAACTGCTTCTAAAGACTATGTTGAATATGAATTGACACATCCTGTAGAAATCACAGGTGAACAAAATGTATGGGTCATATTCAATAACTTTACAGGTCAAAATGTCGCTTCTAACTGCGTTGGTCCAACAGAGGCTAATGGACGTTGGTTCTCAAATAATGGTACAGATTGGACAGACATCTTGAGCTACGCTGGATATAACCTTACATGGCAAATCCGTGCTTATGTTGAAGAGACACCAATACCTAACGCAACAGATTTAGAAGTGCTTGGCGCTATGTTATACCGCGATGGAGAGTTGCTGACAAAACAACCTATAGCAGAAGAAAAATTCGTTGATTCTCTCCTTGAATATGCTAAATATGAATATTCATTGAGAGTTGTTTATGGCGGCGAAAAAGAAACATATTATGCAATGTCATGCCCTCAAACAATAGATTTTAATCATGTTATGAAATGTAAGGCTCCTAGCAACTTCCATGCAGAGTCAGCAGCAGTAGATGCTGATGGTAAAATAGGTACTAGATTGGAATGGCCTTACACATTGCATGGCTCAGAATGGTTGTACTACGACAACGGTATGCCAACAACAGCTTTAGGTCTTAGTGGTGCTACAGTATACTGGGGTATCATGTTCCCTAAAGAAGAACTCGAATATTATAATGGAACAATTCTTACTAAAGTATCTTTGTATAACTGGGAATCACATGATGGTACAATCAACATTTATTATGGCGGCGATGATGCTCCAGGATTGTTAATCCATAGCCAACCTTATAGTTGTAAAGGTGCAAAAGAATTCGTTGAGTTCGAATTGACAGCTCCAATACCAGTCGATGCTTCATTGAACTTATGGATTGTATTCCATAATAACACTGGTAGCTGGGTCGCAACAATTTGTAAAGACACTGGAAAGAAAAATGGTCGCTGGATGTCAACAGATGGCGTTAACTGGGGTGATATTGGTGCAACACCAGGATTGGAAGGTACATTCATGATTCGTGCTTTCGTGACAAGCAACTACAGAGGTGAAATGGCTTTAGGTAATGAACGTAATGAAGATGCAACATTCTCACATTATAACGTATACCGTGGTACTTCAATGGATAATCTTGAAATCATTGCTCAACCAACAGTAGGATATTACTTCGATGAAGTAGAAATGGGTACTTATTACTACCAAATAACAGCCACTTATTTAGATGGTGAAACTACATGTGAGTCAGATCCAGCTAAGTCATATTATCAACCAGAAAATGACTACATTATGGTTGAAGTTAATGCAATAGAAGAAAATGGCACTGGCGATATCAAGCTTTATCCTAATCCAACAAATGGAAACTTGAATATAACAGCAGAAGGATTACAACGTATCACTGTTATAAATGCATTGGGTCAGATTGTATATGATCAAAATGTTAACTCAAATAAGGAAATCGTTAATATGTCAAGATTCGATGCTGGTATCTATATGGTTCGCATCATGACAGAAAACGGAATATCTGTTAAAAGAGTTTCTGTTATTAGATAAGGAACTAAGGAATTGAGGAACTAAGGAATTGAGGAAATCTTCATACCCTCATACCCTTAGATTCTCATACCTTTAGATCCTCATACCCTTAAATCCAAAAAAATGTGGAGATTTTTCTCCACATTTTTTTTATCTTTGCATTATGGTATCAATACAAAATCTTAGCATGCAATTTACCGGTGAGGATCTCTTCACCGACATCAGTTTTATGATTCGAGAGAAGGATAGGATAGGCCTTGTCGGAAAAAACGGCGCAGGCAAAACAACTCTTATCCGACTTCTCTGTGGTCTCGAACAGCCATATAAAGGCGACGTGATAATGTCTGACGATGTCACCATCGGTTATCTTCCTCAAGAGAAAAACGTACATAGTACAAAGACAGTCCTCGATGAAGCAATGACAGCATTTGAGGAATATTACGAAATAGAACGTCAGCTAGCAAAATTACAAGATGAGTTGTCGAACAGAGAGGATTACGAAACAGCTTCGTATCAGCGTCTATGTGAAAAGATGAGTCATCTTAACGAACGTCTTGCTGTCATGGGCGGACATTCTATAGAAGGGGAGGCTGAGCGAATCCTCATAGGCCTTGGTTTCGACCATAACGATATGCAACGTCAGATGAACGAATTCAGTAACGGCTGGCAGATGCGCGTAGAACTCGCTAAGATTCTCCTTCGTAAACCGAAATTATTGCTACTCGACGAACCTACAAACCACCTTGACATCGAGTCAATACAATGGCTCGAAGGTTTCCTTAAGAATTATTATGGCGCAATTTTCATGGTGTCGCACGATAGGGCATTCCTCGACCATATTACCATAAGAACAATAGAGATTTCCTGTAGCAAGATTTACGATTATAAATGTTCTTATTCTGAATTTATAGAAAGAAGAGAAGAACGTATTGATATACAGAAAGCGGCTTACGATAACCAACAACGTGAGATAAAAGAGATAGAAGCTTTTATTGAGAGATTTAGATATAAGGCAACTAAGGCCAAACAGGTGCAGTCGCGCGTGAAGCAGCTGGAAAAGATGGACGTAGTGCAAATCGATGACCAGGATAAATCGGCGATGCATTTCAAGTTTCCGCCAGCACCACATTCTGGTAAGGTGACACTTGAACTTAATAATGTTTCTAAATCTTATGGTGAGAAAAATATCCTCAATAATATCAACCTTCTGATTCCAAGAGGTGAGAAAATAGCTTTCGTAGGACGTAACGGAGAAGGCAAGTCGACTTTGTCTAAAATCATTGCTGGCGTCCTCGATTATGAAGGCGAGGTGAAACTCGGTCATGAGGTGCAGATTGGTTATTATGCGCAGAACCAACAGGATATGCTCGACCCTGAGAAAACCGTGTTTGAAACTCTCGATGATGTGGCTACAGGTGATATGCGCGTGAAAGTGAAGTCCTTACTCGGCGCATTCCTCTTTAGCGGAGAAGCTATCGAGAAAAAGGTGAAAGTCCTTTCCGGAGGCGAGAAAGCTCGCTTGTCGCTCGCTAAAATGCTGCTATTCCCAACAAATCTGCTCATCCTCGACGAGCCGACTAACCACCTCGATATGCTGTCGAAAGACATTCTCAAATCGGCACTCATTCAGTTCGACGGAACTCTGATAATTGTTTCTCACGACCGTGACTTCCTCCAAGGTCTTACAAATAAAGTCTATGAATTTAAAAAGCCTAATATAAAAGAATATATCGGCGACATCTATGATTTCCTCGAAGAGAAAAAACTGAAGGAGCTAGATGACCTTAATAAAAAACAGAAGTCACAACCGACAGAAAATAAAGTCTCTCAAAGTAAATTGGATTACGAAATTAAGAAACAGAACGACAGAGAGATAAAACGTATTGAACGCGAAATTAAGAAGATTGAAGAACAAATTGAATCTGTTGAAAGAGAAATCGCTGAGATGGATGATATAATGTCATCGCCCGACAATCATCCTGATGTAAATCTTGATAATGATTGGTATAATCGCTACGGAGAGAAAAAAAATAAGCTCCAAACACTGATGGAACAGTGGGAGAAGCTTATTTAGAATTTTAGGGCTCTAGAGTTTTAAGGTTTTAGAGTTCTAAAGTTCTCCACTGGATTTGCGTAAATCTTAAGGAAGATATTTTCCAACTCTGGATTTTCGCCGTCTCTGGTACATGGCAATTTATTTAATCCAGTTTTCATATAATTAATGAATGCTTCTTTATCTTCTGTGCTGTAGAATTCTGCATAGGTGTTTGCATTGTTGAGAATGTCATGAGCTATATAATTGGTTTTGTATAACTTATAACCATTGTATATTCTCTTGTCAATTATTTCTGCTAGGTGGGTGAATTTTGCGTTTTTCTCAAATTGGTCGCAATATTCTAATTCTTCTTTTGTAATGCTTGGTGTTATAGTAATATTTATTTGACCTTTTGGCTGCATGATACCAGCAATGATGCTTCTTAGGTCTTCACCTGGCTCCTTGACGTATTTTTGGAAACTTGATATGTATAATTCCATGGTTTTCAAGAAGTCGCAAGGTTCGTATTCATAAGATATCGCAATAGGAGTGATGTTTATTTCTTCGAAGTTTTCTACGAAAGGTTTTTCACTGCTTAACGAGAACATTTTCAATACGCCTAATTCTGTTTTGTCATCGCCGTCTTTTGTTCTTCCGTTACGCTGAGCAATCCATACAGATTTTTTTGTTTCATTTATTACATGACGCATATATTCTGAGGCTAGGATAGAATCTCTGTAGAAATCCTTGGCGCTGCCGCTACGCGCAATCTTGAACATCTTGTTGATGCCAGCTATGTCGATGACGAAGTCGCCTTGTAACAAATTGCTGCCTATTGCTACTTCAAAGCATTCCAAATTATTGGTTGCGAATACATAACACAAAATAGCTGCGTCTAAAGCAATGTCTCTGTGGTTGCTTACCAACATACTGCGTTTGTCGTTGCTGATGTTTTCCAGACCGCTATATGTGAAGTTTGTTGAAGTCTTTTTAAGGATGTTTTCCACTGCATCGCGCATAAAACCATGTTGGAAGTCCCTAGCGTTCTTATATTTCTTCATATTCTTGATGTATTCCTCAGCATTAGTGTTGAGAAATACAGAATTGATGACAATAGGCAGATATTCGTGATTTGTGACTCTTTTTATTGCAGCGGCGAATTCGCTGTCATTGTAAGGTCTTATGCTATCAAATTTTTCCATAATCATTTTTTTAAAATAGTTAGTTATAGAAATAAAGTGGCATTAAAGCTTGTACTCCTTTTGTTTGATTTAATCTCTCTAATGATTCGATGTACTTTACTTTATCTCCTATTTTATTCTTTAAAATTGTTTTTGTGTAATATTCTTGTTGATCAGTCTTTAACAGACTTTCGAACATATCTTCTTGTTTAGGGAATTCTTTGATTGAATATGATTCCAATCCTGCTTTTTCAGCAGCGTATGCAATGGCTTTTTCAATGCCTCCGAGTTCATCAATCAGGCCGAGTTCTATTGCATCGCTGCCACTCCATACTCTTCCTTGAGCGATACTGTCGACGAATGTCTTGCGGAGATTTCTTGTATTAGAAACTAATGTGATGAAGTCGTCGTATGTTTCTGTGACGTGTTTTTGCATCATTTTTAATTGGTAAGGTGACAAAGGCTTTGTGAGTGATCCGAAGTCAGAATTTTCATTTGTCTTTACTTCATCGAATGTAAGACCTAATTTGTCGTTCATGAAGCCTTTGAGGTTAGGTATTGTTCCGAATACGCCGATGGAACCAGTCAGAGTGTTAGGGTCGGCGAATATATAATCGGAACTTGATGAGATCCAATAGCCACCTGATGCTGCGTAATTGCCCATAGAAACGATAAATGGTTTTTCTTTAGCAGCTAGTTCAACTTCGCGGCGAATCACTTCTGATGCTAATGCACTGCCACCAGGCGAGTTGACTCTCATTACGATAGCTTTGACTTTCTTATCGTTTCTTGCAGCTCTAATGGCCTTAGATAAGCTCTCTCCACCGATAGTTGTCTCATCTCCTTCGCCGTCAATGATTTGTCCTGACGCATATACAATGCCGATTTTATCTTCTCCATTATATAATTCAGGACGAACTTTGGCGTATTGTGTGTTCTTGATAAGATTTAACTTCTTGTTGCTGCTTAGATTGAGATGCTGATGTAATTTGTCAATAATCTCATCTCTGTACATAAGTCCGTCAATGAAATTATTTTCTACGGCTGTTTCAGGTTCAAACATTAATGTTAAATCGTTAGCTAACTTGTTGATAGTCTTAATGTCAATGCCACGAGAAACGCTTATGTCGTTGCATATTTTGTTCCAGATAGAATTGAGCAGGACTTCATTCTGTTCACGATTTGCATCGCTCATCTTGTCAAGGAAATATGGTTCAACAGCGCTTTTGAATTTATTGTTCACAGGTCTGATGATTTGCATCTCAATGTCGAGCTTGTCAAAAAGATGTTTGTAGAATATATTCTGAGATGCCATGCCGTGAATGTCGAGAATACCATCAGGGAACATGTATATTTCGTCGGAAACACTTGCAAGATAGTATGCGCTTTGAGTGTAAGTCTCAGCGTAACTTACGATGAACTTGCCCGATTTCTTGAATTCATTTAATTCATTTCTAATCTCTTCAATATTGGCTGTTGATGTTCCTATATGAGATAATTCCAAGAAAATACCTGAGATGTTAGGGTCTGTAGCTGCGGCTTTGATATTATTTATGATATCGTTCATGCCAGCATTGTCGCTGACTTTGAAAGTCGATCCTGTGAATGTGAATCCTAAATCGTTGCTGTTTGTACGTTCCGGAATTTCATAGTCGAGAGTCATGTATAAGACACTTTGTGGCTT
This sequence comes from Bacteroidales bacterium, assembly GCA_045613185.1. Classification (GTDB taxonomy): domain Bacteria; phylum Bacteroidota; class Bacteroidia; order Bacteroidales; family F082; genus Limimorpha. The sequence continues at coordinate 11,595 of JAZLAL010000044.1, forward strand.
GATTGTAACCGATGTCTCTGATGATGCTAATGATGATATGATGCTTGATATGAATAGTATAAAAATGACAAATAGTAATAGTGCCGATCCTAGGAATGAGGCGAGAAATGTTTTGAAAAATGATTTCATAGGCCGTTGTGAAATTATCTGTAGCGTTTAATATATTAAAGTTTATTTTGGTTCAAAAATACAATTTTTTTTAATTTTGTGCAAAACAAAAGTGAATATGACGGGACATTCTTTTATTCTATTGGGTTCTAATTTAGGTGAACGAGAATCATTGTTGAAAAAGGCCATCACTATGATAGGGGAGAGTTGTGGTGATATCGTGAATTTGTCTAAAATATATGAGACAGAGCCTTGGGGGTTCGTTGCTGAAAACAATTTTTTAAATCAAGTGATTATGATAAAAACTAAGCTTGGACCTCACGATTTGTTGAAGGAACTGCTGTCGATAGAAACTGTTTTGGGAAGACAGAGGGATGAAACAAAGAAAGGCTATTCATCGCGACCAATGGATTTGGATGTTTTGTATTATGATGATTTGATTGTGGATGAAGAAGACTTGATTCTGCCGCATCCACGTTTGCATCAACGTCGTTTCACATTGTTGCCGTTATGCGACATTGCACCTGATTTTGAACATCCTGTATTTAAAAAGACGAATGAGGCTCTTTTGGAAGAATGTGAAGATACTTCTGAGGTTTTAGTTTATGGTTAAAATAAAGATGTTATTATCTCATTGATTAAGAAACAAAAAGAGCTACTCAAACGAGTAGCTCTTCTATTATGAATAAGTCTTACTTTTATTACTTCACTGTTGTGATAACGATGCTTGCGCGACGTAATTGAGGTAATAATTGTCTGATTTGAGGATTAGATTTTAAGAGCTCTTTCATTGTTTCTTCTGGATTTTCAGAGTTCTTAAGTTGTTCGATGATATCTTCTTTTCCTTCAATGTCAGAATTTTCTAAAGAAGCGTAGAGACCTTCCCAGTCAGCGCCTTTAGTTGTTATTTCAATACGTTCTGCATCAATTTCACCGAGCTCGTTTTGAATAAGTTTAGCAGCTTGTTCAGCGCGTTCACGAGCAAGACGTTCGTTAAAATCTTTATCGCCTTCTGGTGAAGCATAACCTTCAATGATAACTCTGTTAACAGCAGAACCATCGTTTACTTGAGTTGAAGCTCTGTTGATAGCATCGATATTTGTTTGTGTCTTAAGTTTAAGAGCACCATTTTGTGGGAAAGAAATGTCACTGAAGTTATTGTTTATAATTGTAGCATTGCTCAACTGACCGAATTTTTCATCAACTTTAGGTCTGTTAGCTTCGTATTCTTCGATAGCTTCTTTGATAGCTTTTTGAAGTTCTTCTGGTGTTACATAAACAGGTTTGTTTTCTTCTTCAACAGCTTTTTGTTGTTCGATAGCGTTTTGGATAGCTTCTTGTACTTCTTCAGGTGTTACTTTGTCTTCTGGTTTAACACAAGATTTGTTGAATTTATAACGCAAACCGATGTTAAATGTTGAGTAAGCATCATTTGCTTTACCTGATTCAATACAATCTAACAAGTCGTTTTGTGCGAATGTTGAAGTAGCATCTGCATATAAGTCTGTTCTATCAGTAACGTTATAAGCGAATTCGATACCTACAGGGAACATTAAAGCTGTATATCTTTCGTCAATACCTTTGCCACTTGCAAAAGTGTTCTTGCTATTGTCATAACCAATTTGTTTGATGCCTTCACCATAAACACTAGTTGTTGTTCTGTAATGTACTTGGCCGATACCGACATGAGGATATAATTCAATACGTTTGTCTGTTGTCTTTGCAATTAAACCTATTACATCAACAGATATGTTGAGAGATCCTTGTAAGTAGTTGCCATCTGTGATAGCCCAATGATGATCTCTTTCTTGACCTGAAATGTTACCTTTACCGATTCTTCCATATACTCTGAAGTAATCGCCGAAGTTGTAACCTACGCCAACATTGAGGTTGCTTTCTAAAGAGCTGAAGTTAGCTTTGTTGTCGCCAAACAAGAATGATGCACCGCCATCAACAGCCATATACCAATAGTTGCAACAAGTTGTATTGACTTTAATAAGTCTTTCTGGTTTTTCTTTTGTTGTTTCTTTACTATCTTTGGTTTTAACACGTTTTGCTTTTTCAACAATAGCGTTGAATCTATAGGTTGTACCTAAGTTAATAGTATAGAACCAATCGTTTCTATAGTCACCATTCATACCTTCGAGAAGATCGCTGTCTGAGTAGTTGGTTGTGAAATCAGCGAATACTTTCCATCTGTTATTTATGGCGTAGTTGAGTTCAATTCCTAAAGGTATAGTACCAACAATTTTTCTGCCGAAGAGACCACCGTTGTTATAACCTATTTTGCTAAAAGTTTTGCCGTTGTCATAGTTTGCGTTAAGTCTATAATGAATTTGGCCTAAACCAACATGAGGAACTACACCGAATTTTCTGTCAGGTTTAAATCCGAAGATGATGTTAATCAAATCGAATGTCAAGTTGATATTTGTTTCTAAATAGTTTAATTTATCAATTGTAATATTATCGAAGCCTGCATTTAAACTTCCGTAACCTAAATTAAGTTTAAGACCAACCCATTTGTCAAATTGATAACCAATTCCTAAATGTCCGTTGTAGCCTAATTTAAAAGCAGGGTTGTCACCATCTAAAATACCCAAACCCAAATCACCACTGAGGTAAAGATATCTTGAAAAGTTGGCTTTTACAGGTGTGTCAACTTCAGTAGGTGTATCAACCTCGGCCTTAATAATTTCTCCCTCGTTGTTTTGTGCATAAGTTGTCAATGCTGTGATAATCAATGCAAAAACTAACATAATCTTTGAAAAATTCAACTTGTTCATACCTATTGTTTTGTTGTTTGTTGTTTGTTGTTTGTGTTTAAAATGTCTATCCTTCAAATCTCCGTATTCTATTATTATCTTCTTTTGTACTTATAATCACCAAACACATTATCACAAGGTGAATGTACTTTCTTATGTTTCTTGATTTTACATTGAATACGAACGTTGATAGTTGTAAACCAGTCTTTATGTAATCCTCTTGGAAGTGCATCTAAAGCGTCTGAGAAAACTTTTGTTGATATTACATCGAGATGTAATCTTGTGTTTTCGTTGAAGTTATAGCTAAGAAGAATACCCATTGGCAATGTGGCGGCAACCTTTCTGCTACCTATACCACGGCCATAAGGAGTAAATGAAGTGCCATCATTTTTGTCTAAAACGATTTTACCATCTTGGTTTAACTCTGTGTTGTATTCAGGATTGTCATTGTTTTTCTTGTCACCAAACGTGATTATTGTACCATCAGCAAAAGCAATACGGCTTCTGTATTGTATTTGTCCGTAACCGATATGAGGTGTAACGCCAAATTTTCTATTGCTCTTGTATCCTAATATAAGATTTGTCAATTCGAGCATAACATTAACGTTTGCTTCAAGTGCATTTGATTTGAATGATTCAACTTTTTTGATATTGTTGAAATCACCATTGAACGAAGCAAAGCCAAGTTTTCCTTCGAAACCTAAATATTCTGTCAATTGATATCCGAAACCAAGATTGCCCTCAATGCCAAGTTCCCACTTGCCATTGTCACCATTGAGAATGGTTGGACCTGCACTAGCATTGAAATAGAAATAATTGCTAGATTTCTTTCCATTAAAGCCAGGTTCTATTCTGGTTATAGGCTGATCACCTGCGTTTATTTTGTTTTTGTTAGAATTCTTTCCTTGTCCCCAAAAAGTTAATGGGCTGACTAATAGAACGATAGCAAGTACTCGTTTGATGTTTATCATGTTGTAAAATCTTGATTTAAAAAAAACTATATAAATGACTTGCAAAAATAGTAAAAAAATAATGACGTTTACAAAAAATATATAAAAAATAAAAAAAAAAGCCGCGCGAAGCGGCTTGGCGTTTTTGTGGTTATGTTATTCTGTCAGAGCTATGAAGTCAGGATTGTCGTGCAAATATGCAAATTCCATGTCTTCTTTTGCAAGTTTTTTGATTTTTGAATCTTTCTTTATGGCCTTGCTAAGATGTTTCAAACTCTTTTCCATATCGTTAGTTCTTGCTGCTATAATAGCTTGTAAATAAAGAGTTTGTCCGTTTTCTTCCATACATTTGATAGTTTCTTCGGCGATGCTGTATTTTTTATCTAATGTTTGAGCTAGAGCTATATTGTAGTCACAGTTAGGATTGTCCTTTGCCATTAATTTCACGGCTTTGTCGTAATGTCCTTTGTTTATAAGGACAACACCATCGTTGTAGTCCGTATTAAAACCTAGACTTTTGGCCTGTGCAAACATGTCGGCTGCGGTCTTGTAATTGTTTTCAAATATTGCAATGATACCTAAATTGTTATATGCTTCTGCCAATAAATCATCAATTTCAATTGCTTGATTAGTAAGTTGTTTAGCATGTTTGATGTTGCCTCTCTTTATTGCTACAACACCAGCATTGCAATATGGTTCAGCATTGTTAGGATAAGTCTCGATAGCTGTGATATATATCTTTTCCTTTTTGTTCAAGTCTTTTACCATGGTGGCCGCATACATCATTTGGTCGCAACTTAACGATTTTGGATTGCTTGTGCACATCTTGGTAATCTGCTCGTCACTCATTGTTGGCTCTAATGTGTTGACTTTAACGATACTGCGTCGTAATGATGGTAAAATGCTTTTTTCAAACTCAGGATATTGCTTGATGTATTTGCTGAGTTGCGCAACTCTTTGTTCTGGCGTTTGTGATTTTAATGTTTTTATGATTAAATCTTTATCTTTAATAGAAGATTTGGCAATTGCGGCCATGAGTCCGTCCCAGTCAGGACCGTTGCCTTTTGTTACGAATTTAATGTCGTTGACGTTCTTGTAACTTACGTTAGATTTGTTCTGTGAAGATAGTGATGCAAGTCTTTTCTTCAAGAATTCTTCTGTTGTTTTCGCTCTGTTTTGAGACAAACTGGTGTTGTATTTAATCGTTCCTTCAGGTGATGCCCAACCAGTGATTTCGATGTCTTGGATGTTCCAACCTTTTAATATATGTGATGTTAGGTCTTTTACAGCAGTTTTGTTTTGTGTTTCTTTGTTCAAAGGAAGCCCCCAGTTGATATTGTCGGAATTTACCATGAAGAAAATGTCACCGTTATCGGTAATAGTATTTTGTTTTAATGTTTGTCCTGCATAAGCGGTATGCAATGAGTTTTTATCAATTTTTTGTGCTGTGTTTATGACTCCTTCCGCAACCAAAAAGGAATTTGCTATAGCGAAATCGACTTTATCTTTTATGCTTTGATGGTTGGGATGGACAATGTCCTTGAATTTATAAACAAGAGGCTCGATAATTAATAAGGAGTTGTACATTTCATCTTTATAAGGTATTGTAACAGTGTAAGAATAAACGCCTCCATATCTTTTGCTTATGACTACGCCGTCGCCATTGACTTTTTCACCAATGAAATTCATCGTTGGCAACTCTGTTTCGCCTTCTTCATAAACTAAAACTGGTGTGATGTTCATCACTGCTTTCTTATGAAAATATCGTGGAGGAAACTCGGCTTCAATGGTGACTGTCACTGTGTTGCCGTGGTTTTCTAAAATCTCGGGCGAAGCTGAGATATAGACCTTGTCGATGTGCTTCGCCATATTTTTTACGTCATGGTTTTTAGCTTGAAAAACCATAGGTGTCATCATGATAATGATGACGAGTAATGTCCTGAATAGTGAATTTAACGTTTTCATCTTTTGTTGTTTTTATTGATTTATGAAAAAACAAAGATGAAAGCCCTTGGTTCAAAGGAATGAAATTTTTTAGTGGTCAACAGTCAACAGTCAACGGTCAACGGTCAACAGTCAACGGTCATTTCTTCCAAAGAGAATTGAAGAGGTGATACATTACGATGCCAGCACTGACTGAAACATTTAAAGAATGTTTCGTTCCTTCTTGTGGTATCTCGACAGCTGTGTCGCAATATTGTAATACGTCATCATCGACGCCGTCGACTTCATTGCCGAAGATATATGCGCTTTTGTTTTCTGGAACGAAGTCGTTAAGCATCACGCTGCCTTCGATTTGTTCAACAGCGTTGATTTTATATCCGTTGTCTTTTAGAAATTTACAAGCATCTTCTGTGCTTTCGAAATATCTCCACTTCACGCTTTCTTCTGCACCCAATGCGGTCTTGTGAATCTCACGATGTGGAGGACATGCCGTTATTCCGCAAAGGAAAATCTCGCCAATTCTGAAGGCGTCGGCAGTGCGGAAAAATGAACCGATGTTACTCAATGAGCGGACATTGTCCAATACAATAATTACATCTAATTTCTCAACTTCTTGATATTCAGTTAAACTTAATCTGTTTAACTCAGGCATAGTCAATTTGCGCATCGTATTTTATTTTGTTGCAAAAATAATGTTTTATCGAAAAGAAAACGACAATAAAAATATTTATCTTTGTTCCTGAAAGAAAATAAAAATTAACAGAAGTTTTATGGCAAAGACAGAAAAAGAAAATCAAGACCTTGAAACCCCTTTGATGAAACAGTATTATTCCTTTAAGGCGAAATATCCTGAAGCTTTGCTGCTGTTTAGAGTGGGCGACTTTTATGAGACTTTTGGTGAAGATGCCATTAAGACTTCTGAAATTTTAGGCATCGTCTTGACGAAACGTGGCAAGTCGGCTGCTACTGCCACAGAGCTCGCAGGTTTCCCACATCACGCGCTGGATACTTATCTCCCTAAACTTGTCAAGGCTGGACAGAAAGTGGCTGTATGCGAACAACTTGAAGATCCGAAACTTACAAAGAAAATCGTGAAACGTGGCATCACGGAACTCGTGACTCCAGGCGTGACTTATGACGATAACGTCCTTGTTCAAAAAGAAAATAACTTCCTCGCGTCAATTCATATAGAAGAAAAAACATCGGGTATCGCATTCCTCGATGTCTCTACTGGCGAGTTTTATCTTACACAAGGAAATAACGAATATATCGACAAACTTCTTCAGAGTTTTAATCCTTCTGAAGTGCTTTGCCAACGTAACAAACGTAAGTCGTTCATCGAGAATTTTAGCGATAAATATTATCTCACGGTCTTCGATGACTGGGTGTTTACCGACGATTACGCCAACGATATCTTGACGCGTCATTTCAATACTAATTCGCTCAAGGGTTTTGGTGTCGATGATTTCCCAAAAGGTATTATCGCTGCTGGCGCTGCTATACATTATCTTCATGAAACACAACACGATAAAATATCATATATAAGTTCGCTTTCTCGTATTGATGAAGGACAGTTCGTTTGGCTTGATAAGTTTACGATAAGAAACCTTGAACTGTTGCATTCGTCAAATGCTGGCGCGAAGACACTTATCGATGTCATTGACAAGACGACTTCGCCAATGGGTAGCCGTCTCATGCGTCGCTGGCTTTCTCTTCCTTTGAAAAATAAAGAGCAGATAACGTCGCGTTACGATATGGTCGATTTCTTCGTGAATAACAGCGAATTAATATTTACTTTCCAAGATGCGATACGACAAGTCGGTGACTTGGAACGTCTTATATCTAAGGTGTCGTTGTTGCGTATCAATCCGAGAGAAATGCTTCAAGTAGCTCGTGCTCTCGATCAGATTGAATTGTTGAAAAATCTTTGCAAGGAAAGTGAAAATCCTTGTCTGCAATTATATGCTGAGCAGCTTAATGTCTGCGATATTATCCGTCAGAGAATAAAGAAAGTCCTTAATCCTGAATCGCCTGCATTGTTGTCGAAAGGCAACTATATTAATGAAGGTGTTGACGAGGAACTTGATAGCTTGCGTAATCTCTCGCGTTCGGGTAAAGAATATCTTACTGATATGCAAAAGAGAGAAAGCGCTGCGACGGGAATTTCTTCTTTGAAAGTTGGATATAATAATGTGTTCGGCTATTATCTTGAAGTGACGAATCTTCATAAAGACAAGGTGCCGGCAGAATGGATTCGCAAGCAGACTTTGGCGAATGCGGAACGTTATATCACTGAAGAACTTAAGGAATATGAGCAGAAGATTTTAGGTGCTGATGAGAAAATTCACGCTATTGAAGAACGTCTTTATTTTGAATTATTGAATGCGTGTTGCGAGTTTGTTGCGCCTATACAACTCGACGCTTCCGTCGTGTCGAAACTGGATTGTTTAGTGAGCTTCGCAACCGTAGCGTTGAAAAATAATTATGTAAAACCAATTGTCGATGATTCTTATGTCATTGATATTAAAGAAGGTCGCCATCCAGTTATCGAGCAGATGATGCCTGTTGGCGAGCAATATATCTCCAACGATGTTTATCTTGACAGAGAGAAACAGCAGATCATCATCATCACAGGACCAAATATGTCGGGTAAGTCGGCGCTGTTGAGACAGACGGCTTTGATAGTGCTTCTCGCACAAATCGGTAGCTTCGTTCCTGCAGAGTCAGCTCGCATAGGCCTCGTCGATAAGATTTTTACAAGGGTAGGAGCGAGCGATAACATCTCTTCTGGTGAGTCAACATTTATGGTCGAGATGAACGAGACCGCAAGTATCTTGAATAATATCTCAAATCGTAGCCTTGTTCTTCTTGATGAGATTGGTAGAGGAACAAGTACTTACGATGGTATTAGCATCGCTTGGGCGATAACGGAATATCTTCACGAGCATCCTCAATGCAAGGCGAAGGTCTTGTTTGCAACACACTATCACGAACTCATCGAGATGGAGAATTCTTTCAAGAGAATAAAAAATTATCACGTTAGCGTGAAGGAAATGAACGACAAGGTTATCTTTTTGAGAAAATTGAAGAAAGGTGGCAGTGCACATAGTTTCGGTATTCACGTCGCGGCGATGGCTGGTATGCCTCGTAAGGTCATCGACAGAGCGGATTCATTGCTCGCGATGTTGGAAAAATCGCATTCTCATGAGAATCTTAATACTGCAGTGAAAGAGACTAAGAATAGCTGCGATAATATGCAACTCAGCTTCATACAACTTGACGATCCTTTGTTGTTGCAGATAAAAGAAGATATATTAAATACCAATATCGACACTCTTACTCCTGTTGAGGCTCTGATGAAGCTGAACGAGATTAAGAAACTGCTGAGTAAAGTGTGAGAGATTTGAACTCAGAACACAGAACTCTGAACTCAGACGCTGACACCGACTTATAGACTGAGTCAAAAATCTCTGCGCTCCTCTGCGCCTCTGTGAGAACACCTTCCCAGACTAAAAATTGTCTCTGCGAATCTTTGCGTCTCTGCGAGAGCAAAAAAAAAATCCCGATTTTCATCGGGACTCTGAGCGGAAAACGAGACTCGAACTCGCGACCCCGACCTTGGCAAGGTCGTGCTCTACCAACTGAGCTATTTCCGCATTATTTGTTAGAACGTTGTAAAGTTTAGTTTTTGTACCTGAGGCCGGAATCGAACCGGCACGCCCGAAATGGGCACAGGATTTTAAGTCCGGCGCGTCTACCTATTCCGCCACTCAGGCACTTATCCTATCTTTACAAAAAAAGTCCCGACTTTTATCGGGATTTGAGCGGAAAACGAGACTCGAACTCGCGACCCCGACCTTGGCAAGGTCGTGCTCTACCAACTGAGCTATTTCCGCTTGTTGTTTGATGGTGCAAAGATACATAAATTATCATTTCGCGCAAGTACTTTTGATTTTTTTAAAAATATTTTTCTTGTTATTTGAAAATCATATATTTATAATTGAAATATTTCGTAAAAAAACTTTATAAATGATGAAAAAATATGTTTTTAGACTTTTTGTTTCCAATAAAATATCACAAAATTGTCAAAAATGATGTTTTTTTGAATATGTTTATCATTATTTGCAGAACATAAAAATGATACTTAAATATCGTTTGTTTCTAATATTTTTTACAAAAAAAGCGTTACAGCGAATATCACTGTAACGCTTCTATTAAATAGATAATTATTTATTTTACATTAAAACTTATGTACTGCACGGACGTAGTAGTAAGCCTGTTTTGAAGGGGAGAGACAGATGTAACTGTTTTCCATAAATACAACGACTTCAGCCAAATCATCTGAGGTTTCGTTTGAAGACCAATAATAATCTTCGAGGATTGGGTCTTCTAATTTGTCGTTGTATAATTTTATGAATTCTTCATCAAATTTGTGTGTTCCATTGCTTACTGCATCCCACATCCATTGGAGTTCTCTTGAAGAAGGCATGAACCAACCATCGCCGTGGTCAGCGCACCATTTTGCTGCAGGGTATTTGTCAGCACCTTTTTTAAGCATGTCTTCTGTGTGCCAATCTCCACGTGTGAATATACAGTTTACCCATTCGTTTTCTGTAGACCATTGAAGGTCTCCCTGGTCAAGTGACATGATATATCCGCTTGTTCCGCCGTCTGTTACATGGAATACAACGCCTTTAACGCCGTCTTCGTCATATAAGTCGCCTGGTGCATAGACGCGGGCTTCTTTTACTCTGATGGTAATGTTATTTGATAAAGAATCGTTGTAAGTAGCGTTAAATACATATGTGCCTATCTCTGTTGATGAGAAAGTGTTATCTTCTAAGTTTTTGTTTTCTGTAACATTGAATATTGTCGCATCTGCTGTTACATCAACGCCATTGAATAATATGGTGAATGTGACGACATCAATGCCATTGTTTTTTATTATAGTCTTGTCAGCAATGAATTGTATTCCTGTGGTTTCTGGAGTGTCAGAAACAGCTTCTACCTTTACTTCATTTGACTCGACGCCGTTGTATTTGGCGATGAAAGAGAATGTGCCTGGTTCTGTTGTGTGGAATTTGTTGTCGTTATACAAGACGCCGTCTTCGAATAAAAGATATCCGCTTTCCATTGTCTTTCCGTTTACTTTCACAGTAAATGTAGCCACGTCTTTGCCGTTAGCGAGGATAGTGCTTTTGTCGACTATCAACTCAACATTGGTGTCGTCTTCTTCGCCTGGCACTTTGTCAGGTGTTGTGAAATATAATTCTGTTACAGGTCCCCATTCACCGAGGCTGTTCTTTGCAGATGCAATAGCGACGCATTTTAAACCTGGATTGATTTGATAGTCTGTTGTTAATGTCTCATATTGGAACCATCCGTCTGTTGGCATGAATGGATCGCTGCATAATTCTTCTTGATGTCCGTCAATGTCGCTGAGGTAAGTTTCTTCCAGCATAACATCGAATCTGTAGGCATTTGTCTGGTCGTTAGGTGTGAAAGTGAAGAATTGTGATGGCATCAATTCCCATTCGTTAGTTTCTTGGTTCATCCATTCTGCCATGACATATTCGCCGAGTTTGATGTCGACTTCTGCAAGGCCTTCGCCGCCTAAACCTTGTGTTCTGAATGTGAACACTTCGTAAGGAGCTCTTGCGCCGTTGACGTCGCGTGCTTGGATGTAGACTTCATATAATGCGCCAGGTGTTTCGTTGGTGAATTGGTAAGAACCTTTTTTATCGAATTCAAGGCCCCAGCCTTCAACCATGTCGCCGATGTTTTCCCAGCCGTCCATATATCTGAACATGATGTATTGATATTCAGTGACGCCAGCTTCTGCTACGAAAATGCTGTATTTTGAAGTTTCTGAATTTGGAGTGAAGCTGAGTGTGAAGTCGCATTTCTTGTCGCCATTCAACTCGTTTTGAGTTACTTCGACTGTGACTTTAGGTTCGCCGACTAAGTTTTCATCAGCTGTTGCGAATCTTGCCTTTACAATGTCGCATAACAATCCGTATTTGTCGATGCCTGCTGTAACGACGGCGTATTCTGTATTTGGTAAAAGGTCTAAGTCTTTGATTTCTACGCCTTCAAAGTCTTGGTAATAAGTTTCTCCAGCATTGCTTTTAAGATAATATAATAGGTCTTCAGTTCCTAATGATATGATTGAATTGTAATCCATCATCATCAGTTTGAAACCTTCGCAAGAAGCGGTGCGTGTGATGTCGAATTTCACGGAAGTGTTGTCGTGTTCAAGTATGTTGACATCGGCAGCAACTCTTCCTTCAATATTTTTGAATGTTATGCTGTCAAGTTCGTCAATATCGAATCTGTCCAACACACCGTTGCTGTTGTGTATTGTCATACAGTTTGGGAAGCCGAATCCGCCAAAACTCAAGCTGTCGACCCTATTCATATTATAAATGATAGCGCTTTCTCCTTTTGCATGAAGAAAAAGTCTATTGCATTTTTGACTTTGAGCATTTAACCCAATGCTTGTCAATATTATAGTTATAGCTAGTAAAAACCTTTTCATTGTTTGACGAATTTTAAAGTTGTTGAATTAGTGTTAACGAAATAAACGCCAGGGTTGAGGTGTGACACGTAGATTGATTCTCCGTTCCATTGAGAATGTTTTGCGACGAGTTGCCCTGTTGTTGAGTAGATGCAGATGTCGGAACCGACCAAGTTATCTGCATTTGTTAGTGTCAAGTTGTCTTTGACAGGATTAGGATAAACGTTGGTTTTTGAAGTTTCTACGTTTTCTATTATTGCAGTGCCTTCTTCATTGAACGTGATTTTCACGATGTCAGAGAAATAGAAATCATTGGAAGTGTTGTCAATGTTGTTAACGACGATTTTGGTCGCTTTAAATTTGATTGTTGAAATGTTAGAGACGTCAATTCTGACAGGTGATGGGTTTGTGTTTTTTAGATAAATGCTAATCAACTCGTCTGCTTTGAGATAAGAGCTGGTTAATAATAACAAACCGATGATTAAACAAAATCTTAACTTCATAGGTTTAAATATTTGATAAATAATTATCAACAAAGGTAGGAAAAATCTCCTAAATAGACAAGAAAAATATTATTAAACGAAATCATTTTTATAACTTTGCAAAATGAAATTTAAATTATAATTTATGAAAGGTAAAATTGATATTTGGTATGAAATAAAGAGTCATATTGTTATTACTTTGGCTATTATTTTATCGGCTATAGGCTGGTGCGTTTTTCTCATTCCTAATCAAATGCTTGGTGGAGGCGTCACTGGTCTTTCGACTATAATCTATTGGTTGACAGGCATTCCTACAGGTGTCATGATTTTCGTGTTTAACGCTATTCTTATTGCAATATCATTTAAATCGTTGGGAAGAAGGTTCGCAATCAGCACGATTTATTCGGTCGTTGTCACTTCTGTCGTATTTTATGTGATGCAAGAGTATTTAGTTGACATTATAAAAAATCATTATGGTTCAATCCCATTGAGTGGTGTAGAACATAGGTTCCTTGCAGCTTTGTTGGGATCAGCATTGAATGGTGTTGCTTGTGGCATCATTTTCCTTGAAGGCAGCAGCACTGGCGGAACTGATGTCATCGCAGTTATGATAAACAAATATCGCAACGTGACAATAGGTCGCCTCTCCTTATTTATTAATGTGGCGGTTATCACATGTTCGTATTTTGTTTACAAAGACTTAGAACTTTTGATTTATAGTTATGTCGGTCTTATGGTTACAAGTTACACCGTCGACTTGACAATGAACGGTAGCAAGCAATCGGTGCAGATGTTTATCTTTACGTCAAAGCCTCATGAGATTGCCGATATGGTGGGAGAGGAGATTCACCGTGGCGTGACGATGATAAAGGGCACAGGATGGTATTCAAAGAAAGAATCTGAAATCGTGATGGTTGTCGTGCGTAAGATAGAGTCGCAGCGTGTTATCAGAATCGTCAAGCAAATAGACCCAGCGGCATTCGTTTCTGTCAATACCGTTATGGGTGTTTATGGAAAAGGCTTTGAGATGATGAAGAAATAAAAAAAAGCGGTCATTCGACCGCTTTTTTTATTTAATGCATTCAATATTATTTGATGCCTAAAGCTTTCTTGATGTGTTTTGGAAGAGCGTCTTTGTGAACAACGATGTTCATAGTTTTGTAACGTACGAAAGCTTCTGAAGCGTATAAAGAACCTTCGTATTTACCATAGTTGCCCCATGAGTTCTTTACGATGAAGTAGTTGTTACCGAGTTGGTCTTTAGCTTTACCGTAGATAATCATGCCGTGGTCGTCTGTTGTTTCATAGTTGTCGTAAGCAAGTTGACGGTCTTCTTGTGATACCCAGCGTTGTGGAGTTGGTTGTGAGAGAGCTTCTTTAGCTCTGTCAGCTGCGCTCATACCGATCCAGCGAGCCATGTCTGTGCCAGAGTCGTTGCTACCAGCTTTAGCTTCGAGGTCAGGAAGAACAGCGATACCTGCGTTTTCGCCTCTTAACCAACCTTTTTCACTTACGTCTGAACCCCAAGCGATTGTGTAACCATTGTCGATAGCGTTGTTCATGACTTCCATGAATTCGTCGATTGGGAGGTTGTAAGCTGTACCCCATCTCCAGTTGTCTTGTACTTCGATGATGAATTTTTCGTAGAATGGTTGGTGTGAGAATGATGCTAAGTTTACATAGTCATCTGGGTTGAAACCTGTTGATTCTGCGAATGATTTTGGAGTGTATTCTTTACCGTTGTAAACGAATGTTTCTGGACGTTCGCCGATGTAAGCGTTGAGGATGCCAGCCATAGCTTCTTGCCAAAGTGGAGTACCTTCAGGGCTTGTTTGTAAAGTTTTGTTTGTGATGATGCCTTCTACGAATGGGTCGCAAACGCTTGAGAATTCTGAGAAATTAGATAATGTTTCACCATGTTTAACGCCAGCTGGTAATTCAGCGTCTGGAACTAAACCGTAATTTTTGATGCCATAAAGAACATCGTAGAATGAACCGCCTTGTGAGAAAGAGATGTCGCCGTGTGTGCGAACTGTAGCTTTAGCGCGATCCATGTATGTGTGCCAAACGATGAACATTTCTGAGAAATCGTATTCGCCTTTGCCCATACGTAATAATTCAGCTTCAACGAATGATAATGATGAGTAGCACCAGCATGTACCTGCTGCGTATTGGTTCTTAACTGATGTGATAGGAAGTTTTACTTCTTCTGAGAAGATCCAGCCTTCTGCTTTTGGAGCTTCTTCTGCTTCTTGTGCGTTAGCTAAGCATGGCATAACGAATGCTAATGCTGTTGCTGCTAAGAATTTTTTAAAGTTCATAATGTTAATTAAATTTAAGTTAATAATAATTTATAATTCTAATTTTGTTTTGATATCTGATGATAATGCTTCTTTGTTGACTGTGAAGAACATGGTGTGGAGACGTACGAATGCTTCTGAGCAGTACCAGTATCCTTCATATCCGTAATTGGATGTCCATGAGTTTTTCACCTTATAATATTTGTTGCCGTTTTGGTCGTGGGCGATGCCAACGATGAGCATGCTGTGGTCGTCGGTTGTCTGTCCGTTTTCGTATGCTTCTTGGTGCATCTCTTCTGTGACTTCTACTTCTGGCATTACGCTTTCGAATTTATATAATGAAGCGAGTATTTCATCGTCGCTCATCTTCTTATATTTCTTAACATCTGATTGTCTGATTTTTTCAACGTCTGATTCAAGGACAACGCCTACACCTGCGTTACGACTGAAACCTTTGTCGCTAACGTCTTGAGCCCAACCTACAGTGTAACCGCTGTTCAATGCGTTGTCGAGTTCGTTCATCAACTCATCGAGTGGCATATTGTAAGTCAAGGTGTTTGTCCAGTTGTCTTGGATTGGCATGATGTAAGGTTTGTAGTTTTCGTGGTTTGTGAATGCGCCAATCTGAACGTAATCTTCAATGTTGAGAGGATATTTTTCTGCGAATGACTTAGCGTCGTATTCTGTTCCTTCAAAAGTGAATGTTGCAGGAACTTCTCCGAGATAAACGTTCAAGATTTCTTGTACCATCTCGTCCCAAACCTTGCTGATTTTTCCATTGTGTTGTTTGTTGACGATTTTGCCGTATTCTGCGAGGACTGTGTGTAACTCACCGTGGTTGTGAGTCTTGTCTCCTAAAACGAGTCCTTCGTATGCTTCATTTGGCATCATGCCGTTTTCGTTGATAGCATATAAAACGTCGAACACTTCGCCGCCAGGACTGAAGTTGCATGTTCCTTGCATGCGTACGTATTTCTCGAATTTGTTGGCGTAAGCCCAACGTACGAGATACATTTCTGAAAGGTCGAGCTCGGTGTTGTATTTTCTCATTATTTCTGCTTCAACCATGCCTAAGCCTGCAAAACACCAGCATGTTCCTGATTTGGCTTGGTTCTTTACTGAAGTGTGAGGCACGACGACATCGTCAGTGAATTGATATGCGCTTGATTGTGCGAAAAGCATTGAACCGATACCGAGTGTCAATGCGAGGGATAAAATAAGTTTTTTCATAATTATCTTTTTTGCTGTGGGCTTAGAGCAGTGAGCTATGAGCATTTTGTTGTTAATTGCTCATAGCCCATAGCTCGAGGCTTATTGCTTAATAAATCTTTTTACAGTTTCTCCGTTTCCAGTTTTTACCTTAACGAAATAAACTCCGCTGTTGAAATCAGAGATGTTAACATTTAAATTGTTATTTGTACATTGTTCATTATAAACGTTAACGCCAATGATGTTATAGATATTTACTTCTGTTATTTCTTCGTTTGCTTCGATTGACAAATTGTCTGTTGCTGGGTTAGGGAAGATATTGAAAAGGCTTGTGTTTTCAGCGAGTGATTCGCCGCTTGTTGTAGCACAAGCTTCTTCTGAAGGATCTGATTCTGCGCTAGCACCCATTGCTGTTACTGTGTAGCAGTATTCTTTGCCAGCTTCTAGGTTTTCAACTAAATATGTTGTTTCTTTGATGTTAGCAATTTCATTGCCGTTGCAATATACGAAGTAGCTCATTGCGTTGTCTACTTCTTCCCATGTGAGTTCTATCGAAGATTCTCCTACTGCTGTTGCAGTGAGTTCATCTGGAGCTTTCACTGCGCTTACATCTTCAATTATTTCTTCGTTGAGGATTACGCCTACTTCTTCTGAACGATCTGATGAATTACCCAATTCTGCATCGCAAATGCTTATAACAGAGAAGAACATTTCACCGTCTACGTCTGAACCAATAATGAATTCTGTTGTTGTAACATTACCCATCCACATTCCTTCTGGATAGTATTGAGTTGAAATGTAAACTGCATATCCGTCAACATTTTCAACAGCATCCCAGTTGCAGGTGATTTTATATTTCTTGCCGTAGTTTGGGTCGTTTAAAGCAACATTAACTTTGACGTTTTGAGGAATAGGGCATGTGTAGAATGTTGTTGCGCATACTTCTTCTGATTTTTCGTGTTCAACTCCGCTCAAAACGGTTGCTACGCTGAAACAATATTCTGTTTCTGGTGTTAATCCATTGATTATGCATGTGGAATCGGCTACATTAGTAAGGAGTGTATCTTCTAGATAAACGTTGTAAGATAATGTACTTTCGTTTCCTACAAACGACCATATCAATTGAATAGCAGTGTCGTCAATAGGTCTTGCTTCTACGTTTTCTGGTGCATTGATTGATGATTCTTGTGCGAATAATGTTGCTGAAACTAGTAGTGTAAATAATAAAAGTAATGATTTTTTCATAAGCTAAATTTATTAATGATTAGTGGTTCAAAGATACGAAAAAAAGTGATAAGTTTTGCGTTGTGCGAAATAAAAAATAAGATACATGATTTTGCTGTGAGCACTGAGCATTGAGCCGTGAGCAATGAAGAATTTTCAACTTTCAACTTTCAACTTTCAATTGCCCATAGCTCATAGCCCATAGCTCATCGCTTAATAAATCTCTTAACTATATCTCCTTCTTCAGTTCTGACTTTAACGAAATAAATTCCAGACTTCAAATCAGACAAATCAATGACTGTTGACCGTTGACTGTTGACTATTGACTTTTGGCGTCTTCCGTAAATATCATAAATCTCAATAGTCAGTGTCTGAGTCAGCGTTTGAGTCTGAGTCTCAATATAAAGTTTGTCGTTAACCGGATTAGGATAAATCTCGAATCTGTTTTCGTAATTTGAAATCACATTAGTTGTGTCATTTTCATTTGGTTGTTCAGGCTCTTCTTCTGGAAGTGTTGTCTTGATGAGTCCGACAGATTGTTTGTTGTCATATAAAGCCACGAGTTCAATGACGTAGAAGTTTTCTGTTTTTTCTGTGGAATATGAAAGTTCTGTTGTGTTTGATAATGCTAACTTGTTGTTTATATATAAGTTGTAGCCAGTTGGAGTGTTTTTCTCAGGTGCTTCCCAAGTGATTTGCAAGTTGTTGTCGTTTTCTGTCAATGTAAGATTTCTTGCAGGATAAGGATGTTCGGTATATTCATATAAGAATCCGCTGTTGAACACTTCGCCAGACACTAGGTTTTGAACCCATACTGCTACTTCAAGGTCGTTGATGTCTTCTACATTGGTGGTCGACATATCGTATGTGAATTCGAAACGTTGGTATTCGCCTGATTCAACTTTAGTGTCGTTGCCGTTTGCGTTGTCGAGCATCTTCATCATGACGTGATAGAACTCTGTTTCGCCGTTTGTGCCTACATTGCCTGTTGTTTTTTTCTCATTGACGACGACAAATGTCTTGACATTTTGCAATTCGATATATGACATGACATCTGTTGTTACATTGATTGAGCTTTCTTCGATGTTGAACGCGCCTTTGATGTTAATGAAGGCTGGTTCGTTGTAGTTTTTGTCGAAATGACTTTGAGATACTGATGATGCGCCTAAATTTAATCCGTCTAGAATTACGCGAGGAGCTGCATTTACTGTGTAATATTCTTTTCTTACCTGACATTCTGCAGTATTGTAAGGATCGCCAGGAGCAGGGAAATTTAACGGATACTTGACGTATGTGTATTTGCCAGGGTTATTGCTTGTAAATGTGTGCATTGCGTTGTCGACGCCGACGCAATAGGTGCAAGTAGAACTTGAGAAGTGTTCTATCATAGGTATTTTTTGCATTGAACCCAAAGCTACATTAACTTCCTTTGTGAATGTGTTGTTTGCAATGTCTTCGTCTTCTTTATTGTTGACTGAGCTAATATTGACGACGAAGTCATACTTGCCAGGCTTAAGATTGACATTCTGATTGAAAGTGAATTGTTTTATCTCGTTGTTGACTATAGTTGTCTCAAATGTTTGACTATAAGTATTGCCGTTGATGTTGTATTCTGCTTCGAAAGAAGTGATTTCATCCACACCTATATTCTGGACAGAGAAAGTGACATTGGTGTCGCCGCTGCCAATATTATTAGGCATGTCGATAGAAGCGAGTTTGGCGTTGTTTCTTTCTATTGTCATGACTTCAATATCATCGAAATATATTGCGTTGATATTTCCTGATGATCCTTTGAAGAAAATACATATTATGACATTGTTTTGGCCCATGTCGTTATTGGCGATTACCTTGCTGATGTTATGCAGACCGTCTTTGTAAAAACTTTCTTCGTAACATATATCCCATCTCATGCCGTTGCTTGATGAAGTTGCAATACCTATTGTTGAAGGGTAGGTGGTATAGATATCTACATAATGCTTGAACGACACCATGATGCTGTCGATGCCAGTGAGGTCGAGGGTTGGGAATGTGAGTTTTGTAAATCCGTTGGCGAAATAAGGAGCGTACTCCATTTTCATTTCGTAGGCTTCGCCACCGCAGAAATTGCTTTCTGATAGTGACCAGTTCTGATTGTTGCCGCCAGTTATCTTCCAGCCTTCAGGCATCTCAGGAGAGTCGAAAGACTCTTTCAATAAAGTACCTTTGTTTTGTGCAAAAATCGTTACAGATAATAATAACGCTAATGTGAGAAGTAATGTCTTTTTCATGATTTTTATTTTTTGCTGTGAGCAACGGGCTTTGAGTTATGAGCTGCTCATAGCCCACAACTCATGGCTCATTGCTTAATAAATCTCTTAACTATATTTCCTTTTTCAGTATTTATCTTAACGAAATAAATTCCCGACTTCAAATCAGACAAATCAATGACTGTTGACTGTTGACTGTTGACTATTGACTTTTGGCGTCTTCCATAAATATCAAAAATTTCAACTGTCTGAGTCAGTGTCTGAGTTTGTGTCTGAGTCAGTGTCTCAATATAAAGTCTGTCGTTAACCGGATTAGGGTAAATCTCTACTTTGCTGTTGATTTCATCAATCATGTCGCCTGTTGCAGTGACGCATGTTTCTTTTGTAAATGCTGATTTGTTGTTGCCGAAGACGGCTCTCACTTTGTAGCATAATTCATCGTCTTTCAAGAAATCACCGTCTGTGTAAGATGTTGTCTCTACGTTTACAAGGAATTTATTGTTACGATATAAGTCGTAGCTTGTAGCTTTGTCGACAGCATCCCATGAAACTACAACATTTGATGTGTTGTCAGTAACCGTAAGGTTTTGAGGTACACCGAGTTCTGAAGAGTATATTTGTACAGTGCCAACTGATGTCATGGCGTTTTCATATAAAGCCACTACTTCAACGATGCAGAAGTCTGATTTGTCGATGCTGAAAGATTTTTCTTTAGTATTGCTTAATGTCAATTCATTATTGATATAAAGATTATAACCAAGAGGTTCTGCATTTTCTGGTTTTTCCCATGTTATCTTAAGTCTGCTACCTTCTGTAATTTGAAGGTTTTCAACAGGATAAGGATGGTTTGTGTATTCATATAAATAATGGCTATTGATTATTTCTTTTGTGAATAAGTCTTGAACCCATACTGCCACTTCGAGGTCGTTGGCTTCTTCCATGAAAGTAGAATCCATATCGTAAGTGAATTCGAAGCGTTTGTATTCGCCGGCATTTATTGTTGTCTCGATGCCGTGTCCGCCGTCCATCATCTTCATCATGACATGATGGAATTCTTTCTCACCGTTTCCGCCATATTCTACGGTGTTTTTTGTTGTTGTTTTTTCATTGACAGATATGAAAGTTCTTAAGTTGTTGATATTGATGTAAGAAGCAACATCGGCTGTTATTGTGATGACGTTGTTTTCGTCAATGTTGAAAGCTCCTCTTATTTCAGCGAAAGCTGGCACTTCGTATCTGCTTAATAATTTTGTTTTTGTGACAGGTTGTGCAGCGCTGCCACTTACTTGCAATTCAGAGTCGAGGAAGCAACGTGGGACTGAAGAGGCTTGATAATAGTCTTTTCTTATTCCGCTTTCTGCTGTGTAATAAGGGTCACCAACGCCAGGGTAGTTGACGACATATTTTGTATATGTGTATTTTCCTGGGTTTTCTTCTGTCAGTTTGTGCATAAGTGAGTTGATCAAGACGCAAGGTGCGCATGTAGAACTAGAGAAGTGTTCTATCATTGGAATTCTTTGTTTTTCAGCAAGTGAAACATTGAATGTTTTTGTCATAACATTGTCGTCAGTATTGTCATCGCCGCCGTTTACGCTTAAAACATTTATCTTGATGTTATATGTTCCTGGAAGTATGTTTTTCTTGTCAGAAAATGTGAATGTCTCTGTTCCGAAAGCTTCTATTGATGTTGTGAATGTCTCTGTCACTGTCTCATAACCGTCTAATTCGTAGCTTGCTTCAAAAGACTCTATGTTATAATTACCCATGTTTTGCACGCTGAACTTGACATCGAGTGGACCTGAGCCTATTCTTTCGTATATGTCGATAGTGTTGAGTCTTATTTCTGAATTAGACTGAGCTTTGATTTTTACATTGTCGATGCAGAACTGTGTGAAGTTTTCTGACACTCCATCGAAGAAGAAGCAGAACATAACGTTTTCTTTACCCATATCGGCAGTTGCAATTCTTTCTTCGATATCATATTTTCCTACGAGGTTATATTCTTGTTCCCAGCCGATGTTCCATGTAGCTCCGTTATCTGATGATGTCGCTACGCCAAACTTAGCCTTATAGTTTTGGTTATAGTTTTCGAAATAAAGTTTCATGGTCAATGTCACGCCTTCGATGTCGGTGAGGTCGACGGCTTTTGTCACGAGGCGTGTCACTCCAGAAAATTGAGGATTCCAGAATAGCTTTGCTTCGTTGGCATCGCCGCCAGCCATATTAGTGCTACTTATCGACCAGTTTTTTTCTGCGTCGCCCATGATGCACCAGCCTTCTGGCATTTCTGATGAATCGAATTTTTCATCTATCAACTGCGCAAAAATCGTAGTTGAAAATAATAATGCTAATGTTAATAGTAATGTCTTTTTCATGATTTTTATTTTTTGCTATGAGCAATGGGCTTTGAGCAGTGAGCAATTTTCAACATTCAATTGCTCATAGCTCATAGCTCGAAGCTCATTGCTTAATAATTCTTTTTACAATATTACCTTTTTCAGTATTTATCTTAACGAAATAAATTCCAGATTTCAAATTAGACAAATCAATTGTCAAATTACCTTGGTGACTTGGTGTCTCGGTGACTTGGTGTCTTCCATAAATGTCATAAACTACAACATCTTCAATTTCTGCTTCAGTTACGATATTGAGATTGTCGTTAACAGGATTAGGATAGATTTCCATTGTAGAGATGTTTTCATCAATGCCTGTAATTTCCAAGAATATGATGCATTCTTCTGAATGTTCAGATTCTACTGAATTGCAGTTAGAAGTGACTGTATAGACGTAAGTGCCGTTATTGTCGAAACCTGTGACGAATGTTGTTTCATTAACATCGCTGAGTTTTTCGCCATTGACGTAAACTGTGTAGAAGTCAGCTTCGTCAACTTCGTCCCATGTCAAGGTTACTTTGTGTTTGTAATCGAAGTCTTGTGCGAATGTTTCCAAAATATAGTTGATGTTGATAGGAGCGTTGCAACCAACGATGATGTTTTCAGCTACGCCTATTGATGTGATGTCATTTTCGTATAAAGCCACGACTTCAATGCCGTAGAATCCGTCAGCATTTTCTATTGTATATGATAATTCAGTTGTGTTTTCCAATGCTAATTCGTTGTTAACATATAAGTTATATGCTAAAGGAGTAGCTTTTTCAGGGGCTTCCCAGCTTATTTGAAGATTGTCAGAATTTGTTAATTGAAGGTTTTGTACTGGGTAAGGATGTTCGCAGTATTCATATAAGTATCGGCTGTTCAATATTTCTTTAGTGTCGATGTCTTGAATCCATACAGCAATTTCAAGGTCTTCGATTTCTTCATTGAAAGTGTTGCTCATATCATGAGTGAATTCAAAGCGTTGGTATTCACCTGCTTTAAAGTCTATTGTAGCGCCTTCTGCATTAGGGAACATTTTCATCATGACGTGATGGAATTCTTTAAGTCCGTAATCGTAAGTGAAGTTGTCGGTTGTTGTCTTTTCATTGACTGAGACATGAACTTTCACGTTGTTGATGTCGATATAAGACATGATATCTGTAATGATATTGATATTATTGCCTTCTGTATTGAAAGAGCCTTTTATTTCGATGAAAGCAGGTGAGTTGTAAATTTTGTCGAGTTCTTCTTGAGTCACAGCTTTGTTGCTGCGGCCTATTCCGTTATAAGCCAAGAAAGGAACGCCGCCTACATTATAGAAGTTCTTTCTTATACCGCCTTCTTCTGTGAAATAAGGGTCACCTGGGCTAGGCCAGTTCATGACATATTTTGTATAGACATATTTGCCAGGATTGTTGTCACGCAATTCTTGCATAGTGCGTTCCAATGGGACACATGAAGAACATGTAGAACTTGAGAAATGCTCAAACATAGGTAATCTTTGTGTCTTGTTCAAAGCTACGCAGATGTTCTTACGAACAATATTGTTGACTGTATTTTGGTCGTCTTGTCCGTTGACAGAAGTGATTGTTAATTCGCTGTTGTAGTTGTCAGGAGTGAGGTTGATAGGCTTTTCAAATGCGAATTGTTTTGTTTCATATTGTGCCAATTCTGTTTTGAATGATTCAGTTATTGTCTCGCCATTCATCTTGAATTCAGCTTCGAATGAGGAGATAACTTCGCTACCAGTGTTTTGTACAGAAAAGCTTACGACATTGTTTCCTGCAGGAATGATATTGCCTAGATCAATGCTTTGTGCTTTTGCATCAACAGGAACTAATGAATTGATTTCTAGGTCGTCAAAATACCAGCTGTTGATATTTGTGGAATTGCCTTGAAAATAAATGCAGAATAAGACGTTGTCTTTTCCCATATCAGGAGTGCTGATAGACTTGATGACATCGTATTGTCCTGTCTCTGAATATGTTTGTGACCAGACTGAGTTCCATGTCTGACCATTGTTTGATGATGTTGCTATACCGATTAAACCTAATAAGCTTTTTTTGTCGAAGAAATGTCTGAATGACACTGTTATTGATGACAATTCTGTCAAGTTTACAGGTGTTGTTATTATACGAGATACGCCTGATACTTTAGGATCGCTGTTGAATATTAATTCATTAGCTTCTCCGCCAGCTCTGTTGGTTGTGGAAATCAACCAGTTGTCTGTAGAGTTGTCTGATGTTGTCCAACCAGTAGGAATAGACATGGAATCAAATGTTTCTCTCAAGATGACAGATTCGTTCTGTGCAAAAATCGTTACCGATAATAATAATGCTAATGTAAGTAGTAATGTCTTTTTCATATTTTTTATTTTTTGCTGTGAGCAACGGGCTTTGAGCATTGAGCATTTTTCATTTTTCAATTGCTCATAGCCCATAGCTCGAAGCTCATTGCTTAATAATTCTCTTAACTATATTTCCTTTTTCAGTATTTATCTTAACGAAATAAATTCCAGATTTCAAATCAGACAAATCAATTGTCAAATTACCTTGGTGACTTGGTGACTCGGTGACTTGGCGTCTTCCATAAACATCATAAATCTCAATAGTCAGTGTCTGAGTCTGAGTCTCAATATAAAGTTTGTCGTTTGTTGGGTTTGGGTAGATATTTAATGAAGTTGTGTTTTCACTGATAGATTCAGTTGGTCTGTCAATTAAAATATTGTCGATGACACCAGCTGATGTTTTGTCATTTTCATAAACAGCGACAACATTGACGATAATCAAATCATTTACATCTTTAGTCGAATATGACAATTCTTTGTGGTTTTCAACAACTAACGTATCGTTAATGTAGATGTTGTATGCGACAGGTGTTCCTTGTTCTGGAGCTTCCCATGTTATTAATAATGTGCTGTCGTTATCGGTAAGATTCAAGTTTTGAACTGGATATGGATGTTCTGTGTATTCGTACATGTAGTTGCTGTTATAAATCACAAAGCTTTCATAATCTTGAATCCATGCTGCTACTTCCAAGTCGTTGAGTTCTTCCATGAAAGTTTCATTCATGTTATAAGAGAATTCGAAATGTTGCATTTCGCCTGCTGTCAGATTTATGGTAGTGCCTTCATGGTTTGGTAACATTTTCATCATGATATGATGGAATTCTGTTTCGCCGTTATAGCTGGCGTTACCAGTTGTAGTCTTTTCGTTGACAGTGACGAATAATCTTTTGTTATAGATATTTACGAATGGCATAATATCTACAGTGATGTTGATTGTACTATCATTTTCATTTACGTTGAAAGCACCTTTGAGTTCAATGTAAGCAGGGTTGTTATATTCTGTCATGAAATCTTGTTCAACGATGGCGTTATTTCCGTATAAATCGCCGTTGAGGAAAATAGTAGGAGCAGCGGCTACACTATAGTATTTCTTTCTTTCTCTACATTCATCGGTGTAATAAGGGTCGCCGGTAGTTGGATAGTCAAGAGGGAATTTTGTATAGGTGTATTGTCCATGATGTTTCTCTGTGAGGAGTGCCATAGCTTGATTGACAAGCACGCAAGGTGCGCATGTAGGACTTGAAAAATGTTCTATCATTGGCTTTCTTTGCACTGTTCCAAAAGCAATGTTTATTTCTGATGAAATGACATTGTCAGAAGTGGTGTCTTCTTTGCCGTTGACACTTAATATGGATACTGTAAGTTTGTGAGAGCCAGGTGTGATGTCAACTTTTTCTTGGAAAGAAAATTGTTCCATCTTCAATGAAGCGATGTTGGTTTCAAATGTTTCTACTACAGCTTCGTTGTCGTCTATTTGGAAACTTGCAGTGAATGAGGTGATTGTTTCTTCTCCAGTGTTTTTTGTTGTGAAAGATATTTCGTTATCTTTTGTTCCTATTACTTCAGGCATATCTACAGACATCAATCCGAGGTTGAGTTCGTCGATGGTGTAAATGTCGATGTCGTCGAAATACCAGCCGTTAATATATCCTGAGTTGCCTTCGAAGAAGATGCAGAATTTGACATTTTCTTTTCCCATGTCAGGAGTAGAGATGACTTTGACGAAACTATGCTGACCTTGGTTGTCGCTGGAATAATAGTCTTCCCAAGCGAGGTTCCATGTGGCGCCGTTGTCTGATGTTGTAGCAACACCCATTTTATGTCCGTTGCTATGATTGTCAAGGAAAGCCTTGAAAGACACGACTATATTGGTGACATCAGTGAGGTTAAGAACTGGCGATACCAAGCGTGCCACGCCTTCGAAAGATGGCTTCCAATAGAGCTTCATTTCGTTAGGCTCGCCGCCAGCCTGATGTGTCTTGACAATTTGCCAGTTGTCGACACCTTTACCTTCAAAGGTCCACTCTGTTGGAAAATCCTCAGAATCAAAACTTTCATGGATGTATGAAATCCTGTTTTGTGCAAATATCGTTGTCGATAACAATAATGCTAATGTGAGAAGTAATGTCTTTTTCATAATTTTTATTTTTTGCTGTGAGCAACGGGCTTTGAGCATTTTTCATTTTTCAATTGCTCATAGCTCATGGCTCTAAGCTCATTGCTTAATAATTCTTTTAACTATATTTTCTTTTTCAGTATTTATCTTAACGAAATAAATTCCAGTATTCAATCCAGACAAATCAACACTTGTCTTTGTGACTTTGTGACTTTGTGACTCTGCGACTATAGACCTTCCAAAAACATCGAAAACAGAAACTTCCTCAATTCCTAATTCTGTTTCGATATAAAGTCTGTCATTTACTGGGTTAGGATAGATGTTGATGTTATTTGTTTCTACCTCATTAATATTTTCTTCAGAGTTTAAATGTTTTGCTACGCCTATGGATGACTTGCCGTTTTCATAGAAAGCAACGACTTCAATATATTTTGCATCAGAGTAGTTTGTGCTATATTCTGATACTGTTAAATAATCACTTGGAGATGTTCCGTTGATAAAGACAATATAATAATCAGGTGTTCCTTTTTCGGGATTATCCCATTTCACTGTTATGTTGTTGCCGTTTTTATTGGCAGTGACATTTCTGACAGGGTAGCAGTGATCAGTGTATTCGTAAGCGTAATGACTATTGAATATTTCTTTTGTTTCATCGTCTTGCAACCATAAAGCGACTTCCAAATCGTTAATGTCTTCTACATTGGTATTAGACATATCATAGGAGAATTCAAGACGTTTGTATTCGCCGGCTTTGATGTCAAGATTGGTTCCTTTATCATCGTTTAACATTTTCATCATGACATGATGAAATTCTGTTTCTCCGTTTGAGCCTGTATTTTTTGTTGTAGTTTTTTCATTGACAGAAACATAAGCCTTGATGTTTTCGACATTGAAATAAGTCATGAAATCGGCTGTTATATTGATAGTGTTTCCAACAACATTGAATGCACCTCTTACGTTGGCGAGTGCTGGTGTCTTATAATGTTTTTGGAATGTCTCATCGTTGATGGATGTTTTTTCGATAAGTGTTCCGTCGAAAAATACCATAGGAACGCTAATCACGTTATAGTATGTCATTTTTGTACCGACTTCTTCTGTGAAATAAGGGTCGCCCAATCCAGGTCCGTTTACAGTGTATTTGGTGTAAGTGTATGCTCCTTTGTTGTTGTCTGTAAGTTCAGCCATGGTTGTGTTTACGGCAACGCAAGGGTCGCATGTAGAACTTGAGAAATGTTCTATCATAGGTGTTCTCTGAGTTTCGCCAAAGGCTACGCTTATAGTTTTTGTCAAGTCTTTACTGTCATCAAGATCGTCGTCATTGATTCTGAATATTTCTATTTCAATATCGTGATCTTCGCCGAAAGCAAAATAATAATCATCTTCAAATGTGAATTGTTTGCTGTCGAGATAATTCATTTCAGTGTAGAACGACTCTGAAAACTTTTCTTCACCATTGATCATACATCTTGCTTCGAATGATTTTATTGTTGTTTCTCCTACGTTTTTCACAGTAAAGTCGATGGTGTGTCTGTCTTGAGCTATGTACTTAGGAACATCAATACTTGAGATTTCGATGCCCAAACTTTCCACGATATACACTTGGAAGTTATCGAAATATATGCCGGATATTGTATATGAGTTTCCTTCAAAATAAAGGCAGAAATTAACGTTTTGCTTTCCCATGTCAGGACCGCTGATATTGCATAGGATAGGGTATTGATCTGTCTTTGTGTATTCTTCTGACCATACGTTGTTCCATGTGTATCCGCCGTCGGATGATGTGGCGACGCCTATTTTGGCTTTGTTGGTTGTGCCGAACATTGAAACGTAGGTGTCTAACGATAACATTGCATTGTTTATGCCTGTCAAATCGATTGCAGGCGAAACAAAACGTGCTATGCCATTAAATTGTGGAGTCCATTGAAGGTATAACTCATTGACTTTACCTCCCGCACTGAAACTTGGAGAGATATACCAGTTATTGACTCCATTGCCCGATTTGGTCCAGCCGTCAGGAATGCCGCTGCCGCTGAAGTCTTCATTTATAAGATAGATGTTGTTCTGGGCTGTTACAATCATCGCAAACAACAATCCAAGTGTGAGAAGTAATGTCTTTTTCATAATTTTCTTTTTTTGCTGTGAGCATTGAGCATTGAGCCGTGAGCAATGAGCAATGAGCCGTGAGCAATGAAGAATGAAGAATTTTCAATTGCCCATAGCTCATAGCTCGAAGCTCATCGCTTAATAATTCGTTTTACTATATTTCCTTTTTCAGTATAAATTTTAACAAAATAAATTCCCGATTTCAAACCAGACAAATCAACACTTGTCTTTGCATCTTTGAGACTCTGTGACTCTGTAACTATAGATCTTCCATAAACATCATAAACTACAACATCTTCGATTTCAGCGTCTGCTTCGATATAAAGTCTGTCATTTGCTGGGTTAGGGTAAATGTTACATTTTGTAATGAGAATTTCATTGACGCTTTCATATTTGCTTTCCATGGCTTTTACCATACTTACTGATGTTCTTTCGTTTTCATAAACAGCAACTACTTCAGTGATATGTGTTTCACTATCGCGCAATGTCTCGATAAGTTCTGTCTCTTCAGAATGATAATTTAATTTATCAGCTTCGTTTTCTGCAATTAATTTGCCATCAATATAGATGTTGTATGCAATAGGAGTGCCTTTTTCAGGAGCATCCCAGCTGATATAGACAGCGCCGGTACAATCGAGGATTATTTCAGCTTTCAGATTTTGAACTGGATAGCAGTGGTCGGTGTATTCATAAGCGAAGTGGCTGTTGTATATTTCTTTTGTCTGGTAGTTTTGTAACCATAAAGCAACTTCCAGGTCGTTGATGTCTTCCATGAAAGTTGTCGACATATCGAGAGAGAATTCGAGACGTTGGTATTCACCAGCATTGATGTTAATGATGTTGCCGTTAGGATTTTCTAACATCTTCATTGTGATATGATGGAATTCTTTTTCGCCGTTGGTGCTTGCATTTTCTGTTGTAGTCTTTTCATTTACAGAGATATAAGCTCTTACGCTGTCCATTGCGATATATGACATGAAATCAGCTGTGACAGTGATTACGTTGCCTTCAACATTGAAAGCTCCTCTTACGTCGGCGTATGTTGGTGTTCCGTATGCAGCGTTGAGTGCTTCTGGTGTCACGATTTCGTATTCGCGCAAGTCGCCGTCGAGATATAATTCAGGTGCGTTGCTTACTCCGTAATAATCTACTCTTGTCTTGCATTCGTTGGTTGCGTATGGGTCGCCGAGACCAGGCCATTTTACAGGATATTTGGTGTAAGTGTATTTGCCTGGATTGTCTTTTTCCACTTGAAGCATCATGGCGTTTGCGCTGACACATGGTGGGCATGTCGAACTTGAGAAATGTTCTATCATAGGAATCTTTGAAGCGTAACCCATACCTGTAGCGATATGTTTTTCTAAAATGTTGTTGCTTTCATTGCTGTCGCTGCTGCCATTGACAGACAAGATTTCTATGTTTACGTTATATGTTCCAGGAACGATATAAATTTTTTCTGAGAATGTAAATTGTTGAAACTCTAATGTTTCTATATTTGTATTGAATGTTTCTGTTACTACTTCGCCATCGATTGTATATTTTGCTTCAAATGATGTGATTGGTGTTGAACCGATATTTTGTACGGTGAATGAAACTTCGTGTTCGCCGTAGTTGCTCATCTCTGGAATGTCGACAGTTGTCATTCCTAAATCGAGGCCTTCTTGTGAAGAGATTACGAAATCGTCGAAATACCATCCGTTAAGTGTGAATGAAGAGCCTGTGAAGAACAAACAGAAATACACTTTTTCGTTGCCGAGGTCAGGAGTACTGATGAGTTCAAAGACTTCGTAACGTCCTGATGCCTCGTATTGTTGTTGCCATGCGATGTTCCAGTTGATGGTGTCGAGAGATGTCGCAATACCGAGTGTATAAGAATTTATTTGGCTGTCGAGAGCATGTTTGAAGCTTACAACAACTTCTTTTGCATCTTTTAAATTTAATGCAGGTGTGACAATTCGCGATGTCTCGTTGAAAAGTGGTGGCATAAAATTGAACATCAATTCGTTAGCCTCGCCGCCTGCATTGGCAGATGTTGATATAACCCAGTTTTCTTTTCCGATTTCAGATTTTCTCCATCCTTCAGGAAAATTTTCACCATCGAAATTTTCATTCAAATAAGCGTGACTTTGTCCAAATGTCATCGCTGTTAACAATAATGCAATTGTAAGTAGTAAGGTCTTTTTCATAATTTTCTTTTTTTGCTGTGAGCATTGAGCATTGAGCATTGAGCCGTGAGCAATGAAGAATGAAGAATTTTCAATTGCCCATAGCTCATAGCTCGAAGCTCATCGCTTAATAATTCGTTTTACTATATTTCCTTTTTCAGTATAAATTTTAACAAAATAAATTCCCGATTTCAAATCAGACAAATCAACACTTGTCTTTGTGTCTTTGTGTCTTTGTGACTCTGCGACTATAGCCCTTCCAAAAACATCGAAGATAGAAATCTCTTCGATTTCAGCTTCTGTTTCGATATGAAGTCTGTCGTTAACGGGGTTAGGGTAGATGTTACATCCTAATTCTTTGTTTTCCAATATGTTTTCTCCGTAGTAATATTTTTTTGCTACGCCAACTGATTTCTTGTCGTTTTCATATAATGCAACTACTTCAACGAAGAATTTTTGGTCGGATGATGTGAAGTTATATGACAATTCTGTTGTGTTTCCCAATACTAATTGATTGTTAAGGAATACGTTATATCCTATAGGGCTGCCTTTTTCTGGTGCTTCCCATGTGATATGTCTGTCATTGCCGTTAACATCTATTGTTAAATTACGAACTGGATAACAATGAGTTGTATATTCATAAGCATAACGGCTGTTGTAGATTTCTTTTGTCTCATAGTTTTGCAACCATAAAGCAACTTCCAAATCGCCGATATCTTCCATAAAAGTCTCAGTTATGTTTAATGTACATTCCATGTGATAGTGTTCACCGGCTTTTATGTTGATGATTTTGCCTTCGGCATCGTCTGCCATCGTCAATGAGATATGATGGAATTCTGTTTCGCCATTTTCAGTTGCGTTTTTTGTCGTTGTTCTTTCATTGACAGAAACATAAGCTCTTACATTATTTATATCGACATACGACATGAAGTCGGCAGCAATTCTGATAGAGTCGTAATCCACGTCGAAAGCACCGCTGATGTTGACGTAAGCAGGTTTGTTATATTGAGCTTCGAAATTTTGTGCTTTGATAGCTCCAAATCCTTGGTCGCTGCCATCGAGGAACAAATGCGGAGCAGAAGTGACGCCATAATAACGTGTTCTCACATTAGCTAGTTCTGTGTTATATGGATCACCAGGGATTGGGAATGATAATGGATATTTGACGTAGGTATATTTGCCTGGATTGTCGGCAGTTAGTGCGTTCATGTTGATATTGACTTCTTTACAAGGTCCGCATGTGGAACTTGAGAAATGTTCTATCATTGGAATACGTTGTGCGATGCCCATTGTCACAGCGAATTTTTTGCTTAAATTATTGTTGCTGTTGTCATTGTCATCAGTTCCATTAACTTCATTAATGTATATTGGAATTTCGTAATTTCCTGGATTTAAGTTAAATGGTTCTTTTAATGTGAATTGCTTGGTTTCAAATGGTGCTAGTTCTGTCTCGAATGTCTGAGTAGGCATCGTTCCGCAATAGTTGTCGGCAATATTCATTGTTTCTATTGAAAATGACTTAACTGTTTTTTTACCAATGTTTTGTACGGTAAATTTTATTTCAGTATCGCCAGCTTCTACGATTTCAGGAACGTCGATGCTGAGTATTCTGAGGTCGAGCTCCTCTTGAGTGAATATCTCAATGTCATCGAAATGCCAGCTGTATAAATTATAAGAATCGCCTTCGAAATAAAGACAGAATTTTACGCCCGATTTTCCCATGTCTGGTGTGGTGATGACTTCGTTTACAACGTAATTGCCTGTCTGTGAATATGATTGTGACCAAGCATCATTCCATGTAATTCCATGGTCTGATGATGTGGCAATGCCGATTTTGCTGACACCAGAGAAATTGTCGAGATAATGTTTGAATGAAATGGCAACACTTTCTACGTCCTTGAGATTTACTGATTTCATTACGAGGCGTGAAACGTCGTTGAATCCTGGATCGAAATACAACATAAGTTCGTTGCATTCAGAACCGGCCTTGTTGGTAAGAGATATTCTCCAGTTTGGTGTTCCAGGACCATAAACAAGCCAGCCTTTAGGCAATGTTGTTGAATCGAATGTCTCTCTCAAAATAAAAGACCTTTCCTGAGCAAATATCGATATCGATAATATTAATGCTAATGTAAGAAGTAATGTCTTTTTCATAATTTTATTTTTTGCTGTGAGTTTTGAGTTTTGAGCAGTTTCAATTTACAATTGCTCATAGCTCATAGCTCGAAGCTCATTGCTTAATAATTCTTTTTACTATATTTCCTTTTTCAGTATAAATTTTAACAAAATAAATTCCCGATTTCAAATCAGACAAATCAACACTTGTCTTTGTGTCTTTGTGACTCTGTGACTCTGCGACTATAGCCCTTCCAAAAACATCGAAGACAGAAATCTCTTCAATTTCTGATTCTGTTTCAATATGAAGTACGTCATTAGTTGGGTTAGGATATATTCTATATTGATTGTCAGTTACTTCATTAACGTTTACGATGTCGCTTATTTGGCCAATTAAGCTTACAGATCTTTTGTTGTTTTCATAAACAGCCACTATTTCAACGTAATGTGTCAAACCATCATATACGTTCAATACTGAAGCTTCGTCTATGAATGTCAATTCTTTAAAGTTAACTTCAACATATTTTCCATCGATAATGATATTATAACTATCAGGAGTATTGCCTTTTGGTGCTTCCCAAGAAAGTTTTAATTTTGGGTCATCGCCAATAGTTGTAACGCTCAGATTTTGTGCAGGATAGACGTGATCTGAATATTCATAAGCGAAGCGACTATTTAAGATTTCTTTTTTTGAATAATTTTGAACCCATATTGCTACTTCAAGGTCATTGAGTTCTTCAACGTTAGTCAATGCCATATCGTGAGTGAACTCAAGACGTTGATATTCACCAGCTTTTAAGTCTAATTTTTTAGGACTTGTAAGTAATCCCATCAAAATATGATGGAATTCTGTTTCACCATTAGAGCCGATATTTTCTGTTGTAACTTTTTCATTGATAGAGATATAAGCTACTACATTATTTATGTCGGTATATGAGAAGATGTCTGCGATGATATTTATGGAGCTGTCGGCTTCATTGACGTTAAAGCTTCCTCTGATGTCGATGAAAGATGTTGTGCTATAGCTTTTGTCTAGTTTTTCTTGTGGGAGAGGGTCTTCTGTGTTCTTGCCGTCGAGGAAAATCATCGGGACGTTGTTGACGTTATAATAATTTCTTCTTGTGCCGCAGTCGGCTGTGTAATAAGGGTCGCCAGTTCCGGGACCGTTCATAGGATATTTGACGTATGTGTATTTGCCAGGGTTGTTGGCAGTGAGAGAGTCCATGCCTTTGTTTGTGAAAACGCAAGGGAAACATGTTGAGCTTGAGAAGTGTTCTATCATAGGAATTCTCTGGCATGTTCCGAGTTTTACATCAATGTCTTTGTTTATTAAGTTGTTGGTTGTATAATCGTCGTTGCTGTCGTTGACAGATATTATTTCGACGTTCAATTTATATTTTCCAACGCTTACAAATAATGGTGTCTCAAATGTGAATTGTTCTGATGCGTAAGTCTCTATGTTTGTTTCAAATGTCTCTTCAACAGACTTGCTTTCGCCTTCAATCTGATATTTTGCTTTGAAAGAAGTTATGGCATTTTTGCCTAAGTTTCTGACAGTAAAAGTAACGTTGTTGTTGCCATTGCCTAATTTGTCGCTGGTGTTGATGCTTAAAACTTCAGCGTCTATTTCTTCTTGTTTGAAGATTAAGATGTCGTCGAATTGCCATGAGTTAATGTCTTTTGTTGATCCTTCGAAATAGATGCAAACCAAGACGTTTTCTTTTTCCATGTCTTCAGTTTCAATGACTTCATTAACGACATATCTTCCAGTTTGGTTGTAAACTTGACTCCATCCAGTATTCCATGTTGTTCCATTGTCGGAAGAAGTAGCGACGCCGAGAGTGCATATGCCATCGTAATATGGATAATAATCGAAGTGATGTTTGAAAGATATAGCTATAGATGAAATTCCTGTAAGATTTATTGCTGGTGTTGCAAAGCGTGATGTGCCAGTGAAGTCAGGATCCCAGAAGAAATCGAGTTCGTTAGGTGAGCCACCTGCTTTGTCTGTCGCAGTAACACTCCAGTTTTTGTTGCCGCCGCCAAAAATAGACCAGCCTGTAGGCAATGATTTACTATCAAATGACTCATAAAGAAGAGTCGATCTGGTTTGTGCGAACGTTAATGTTGAAACCAATAATGCAAATGTAAGTAGTAAAGTCTTTTTCATAATTTTTATTTTTTGCAGTGAGCAACGGGCTTTGAGCATTGAGCATTTTTCATTTTTCAATTGCTCATAGCCCATAGCTCGAAGCTCATCGCTTAATAATTCTCTTAACTATATTTCCTTTTTCAGTATTAATTTTAACGAAATAAATTCCAGATTTCAAATCAGACAAATCAATTGTCAAATTACCTTGGTGACTTGGTGTCTCAGTGACTTGGCGTCTGCCATAAACATCATAAATCTCGATAGTCAGTGTCTGAGTCTGAGTTTGAGTCTCAATATAAAGTTTGTCATTCACTGGATTTGGATACAAACAGAATGAATCTTTTAATTCATTAATATTTTCTCCTAATGTCTTGACACACACTTTGTTAGAATGTTCTGATTCTGTATTGTCAAATACTGAAGTTACTGTGTAACAATATTCAGTATTATATTCAAGACCTTCATCTATATAATTTGTTTCAGCTATGTTTTTAATGAAAACAGTATCGCGATAGATGTTGTAACTTGTTGCATTTTCAACGGCATTCCATGTCAAACTTATTGAAGATGTGCTTGTTGGTGTAGCGGTTAAGTCTTTAGGAGCTACTATTGTGATAGGATCGTCTTCTATTTCTCCGAATATTTTTGCTACGCCGACAGATGTATTGTTATTTTCATAAACAGCAATAACTTCGGCTGTAAAAGTTTCATCTGTTGTATTGAAATTATATGACAAATCTGATACGTTTTCTGAGACGAGTTTACCGTTGATATATACATTGTAGTTTATAGGTGTTCCTTCTTCTGGAGCTTCCCATGTTAATGTTTTTTCGCTTTCATTTTCACTTAATGTTAAATTTTGGATAGGGTAGCAGTGTTTTGCATAAGGGAATGCGAATTTACTATTGTAAATTTCATGTGTTTCAGGATTTTGTAACCATAAAGCAACTTCAAGGTCGCTGAGTTCTTCAGCCTTTGTCAATGACATATTGTAAGAAAATTCCAAACGTTGATATTCGCCGGCATTGATGCTGACAGGGTTTCCTGACTTTGATTTTAACATTTTCATCAAAATATGATGGAATTCAGTTTCGCCGTTAGAACCAGTGTTTTTAAATGTAGTTTTTTCATTTACAGTGATATAAGCTACAGCATTGTCTAATGTTATGTAAGACATGAAGTCGGCGATGACGTAGATATTGTCGCCTTCAAGAGTGAATGCTCCTCTGATGTCGGCATAGGCTGGAGTGTTATATCTTTCATCCAATATTGTCTGTGTGAGATAGTTGCTGCCTTGGCTTCTTCCGTCTAAGAAAATATTAGGCACACCAGTAACGCCGTATTCTTGTACTCTGTGTGTTACTTCGAAATTGTTGTAAGGGTCACCTGCTGTAGGGAATTTTGTGTAGGTGAATTTGCCTTCGTTATTGCTTGTAAGTGTGTGCATTTGTTGATTCACATTTACGCAAGGTCCGCATGTGGAGCTTGAGAAATGTTCAATCATAGGAATTCTTTGTGCTTTGTTGAAAGCAACTAAGACGTTTTTCTCAAAGTAATTATTGCTTGTATTTTGGTCATTGTTACCATTGATAGAGATAATTTCTACAGAAATACTATAAGGCTTGTTTTTTGTGATTGCATTGAAAGTCTTGTCCTTATATGTGACTTGAAGCACTTCAGAATTGCTGATGCTTTGTTCGAATTTTGCAACTATTGGTGATTCCCAATTGCTTGCTTTTATTTGGGCTTCGAAAGATTCTACAGTGCTGAGGCCAAGGTTTTCAACGGTAAAAGCAATTTCTCTTTCTCCAGATTCAACAATGTTAGGTATGTTTATATCAACAACTTTCAAATCGAAATCAGATTGTTTGTATATCATCAAGTCGTCGAAGAACCAGTTGTACATTTCTATTGAATTACCTTCGTAGAACAGACTTATTATTACATTGTCTTTGCCCATGTCAGGTGTTGTGAAAGTGCTTTTGACATTGTAAACGTCTGTCAATGTGTATTCTTGCGACCATCCTGTGTTCCATGTCGCACCATTGTCTGATGATGTAGCAATGCCGATGGTATGTTTGAATTCTCCGTTTTTGAAGTTAGTGAACAAATGTTTAAAAGATACGGTCATTTCATCTACCTCGCTGAGGTTGAATGGTGTAGTGATAAGACGTGTGATGCCTTCGAATTTAGGATCCCAAGAGAGCATCAGTTCGTTGCCGTTGCCTCCTGAGTATGTGGTTGACGAAATTTTCCAATTGCTGCTGCCGTTTTCTGATGTGCTCCAGCCTTTAGGCAATTTCGATCCATTAAAAGTCTCATCAACAAATGTTTGGGCAAAAGTGATTGTTGAAAATAATAATGCAATTGTAAGTAGTAAGGTTTTTTTCATATCTTTTTTTTTGCTGTGAGCAATGAGTTGTGAGCAATGAGTTGTGAGCAATGAGCATTTTTCATTTTTCAATTGCTCATAGCCCATAGCTCGAAGCTCATTGCTTAATAAATCTCTTAACTATATTTCCATTTTCAGTATTGATTTTAACGAAATAAATTCCAGACTTCAATTCTGACAAGTCAATGACTGTTGACCGTTGACTGTTGACTATTGACTTTTGGCGTCTTCCATAAACATCGTAGACGCTGACTTCTTCAATTTCGGTTTCAGCTTCAATGAAGAGCATGTCGTTAGCTGGGTTAGGGTAGATGTTAATCAATAGTTTATGCTCAGCTATTGATGTTGTGTCTTCTTCTTCTATTTCTGTTTCATTTTCAGCGAACAAACTTACGCTTACAGAAGATTTGTCATTGTATAAAGCTAATACTTCAATCACGTTTTTGTCTTTTGAAGATGTAAAAGTATATGATGTTTCTGTGATGTTATTAGCTGCTAATTCATTGTTTACAAGTACGTTGTATCCTGTAGGTACCCCTTGTTCTGGTGCTTCCCAACTTATTGTTCCGTTATTAGCTTTGAGGTTTTGTACTGGATAAAGGTGTGCTGTATATTCATTTAAGAAAGTACTATTGTAGACTTCTTTTGACTCGTAATTTTGAATCCATAGTGCAACTTCAAGGTCGTCAATTTCTTCCATATTTGTTGTTGTCATGTCGAGAGTGAATTCGTAGCGTTGGTGCTTTCCTGCTTCGAAACTAGCTTCGATACCTTCAACGCCACTTAACATATTCATCAAAACATGATGGAATTCAGGCAGACTGCCTTCGACTTGGTTTTCAACAGTAGTTTTCTCGTTTACAGTAGCAAAAACTCTTACGTTAGGAATATCGATGTAAGAAATGATGTCTGCTGTCACATTGATAGTATTGTCGTTAACGTCAAAAGCACCATTGATGTCGATATAAGCAGGAACGTTATATCTGTCGTCGAAGTGTGATTGTTTAGGTTGTCTGGTTGTTGTTGTACCGTCGAAAGTGATTGAAGGAACGCCTTTGACTTTATAGTAGTTGCCTCTTGTCAAGCAGTCGTCTAAAAAATATTTGTCGCCAGGAAGTGGGTAATTCCAAGGATATTTGACGTAAGTGTATTTCCCTTCATTGTTGTGTGTAAGTCCTAATAATGTGGTATCTACAGGAATACAGTTGATACAAGTGGCACTTGAGAAGTGTTCGAGCAAAGGTCTTCTTTCGACCGACTTCATGAAAGTTCTGATTTCTTTTGATAAAGTGTTGTTATCAAGATTTGCATCTTCTTCGCCATTGACACTGATAATGTTGACTTTTATTTCGTAAGTTCCAGGAAGAAAATCGACAGCTTGTTTGAATGTTGCAGTTGTCTTTTGGTTTTGAGCTAATGTGATGTTAAATGTTTCTGATACGATGTCGTAGCCTTCTATTTCGTAACTGGCTTCAAATGAAGTGATTTCTGTTCTACTGATGTTGTCGACAGTGAAAGCGACTTCTGTATTTCCATATTGAATGATATTATTTACATCAATGCTTGACAATTGGATGTCAGAGCCTTCATCGCTTAATGGGAAAATGCTGATGTCGTCGAAAAACCATTTGTTGAATCTGTTTGTGTTTCCTTCAAAGAATAGACAGAACAACACGTTGGCTTTGCCTAAGTCGTCAGTCTTAATGATTTCGTTGATTTCATATTGTCCAGATGATGAGGCATCTGCGTAAGCCTTGCTCCATGCTTTGTTCCATGTTGCGCCATTGTCGGAAGATGTAGCGATGCCGATGGTGCAGCCGAGAGGTGATTCGTTGCTTAAAAAATGTTTGAATGAAAGTCCGAGTTCTTTTACGTCTGTTAAGTCAGCAGAGCCCATAACTAAGTTGATGCCTGCTGTCACTATCGGG
The DNA here is from genome assembly GCA_045613185.1 of Bacteroidales bacterium. Lineage (GTDB taxonomy): Bacteria > Bacteroidota > Bacteroidia > Bacteroidales > F082 > Limimorpha. The sequence goes on from JAZLAL010000044.1 coordinate 51,030, forward strand.
CTGCTCTTGAAATACAATTCGTTAGGGTCGCCGCCAGCGTTGTTGGTGGTGTTTATCTTGAAGTTGTTAGTGCCTTCTCCAATGCAATACCAACCTTCTGGCATCTCTGCAGAATCAAAAGATTCGTTGATTATGAATGAACTGTTTTGTGCAGAAATTGTTATAGATAACAATAATGCAAATGCTAAAAATAAATTTTTCTTCATCTTAAGTATAATTAAAATATAAAATTGTTTCAAGTTACAAAGATATATATTTAATCAGAAACATTGGTGCTTTTTTTCTTAAAAATATTCAACAATTAGTATAATATTTTACTTTTTTTTATCTTTGCAAATCTTAATATAAAAATTGTAAAAATAATGTTCAAACCTACAGAATATCAGATTAAATCGGTAGCAACTGGTAACGTATGTGACGACAGTGGCTGGTTGCTTGATTTTAAGGGTGAAGAGAAACCAAGTCTTATTCGTGCTATTTATGCCAATAAACAACTTGAAGTCAAAGAAGAAAACAACGGACTTTATTGTTATGCCGATTGGCTTCCGATAAAATGTCAGTTGAGATGTGACGCAAAACCAATTACTTATAAAAGCGTGAAATTGGCAGAAAAATTAGGGTTGAGTAATTTATATATTACGTTCAATGGTTATTATCCAGAGATTGGCGCGAATATGCGTACATGTTCTTTCAAGGAAACGGAGGCGTATTCTATCTGTGCGCGTCTTTCTGAAGAGAAAAAGGACGAGGTCATCGTAGTGTCGTCGGCTGGTAACACAGCGCGTGCTTTTGCTCAGGTATGTTCTGATAACAATATAAAATTATTATTGACAATTCCAGAAGATAATCTCGATGCGTTGTGGTTTGAGAAGCCATTAAATCCATGTGTTAAGGTGTTGGCAACCAAGTCGGGAAGCGATTATTTCGATGCTATAAATCTCGGTAATATAGTTTGTGAAGTTGATGGTTTCTTTGCTGAAGGCGGCGCGAAAAACATAGCGCGTCGTGATGGAATGGCAACGACGATGTTGTCGGCAGTGACTTTCATCGGCAGTATTCCAGAATATTATTTTCAAGCTGTAGGCAGCGGAACGGGTGCTATTGCAGCATGGGAAGCTAATTTGAGATTCATCGAAGACGGCCGCTTCGGCAATAACAAGGCTAAGATTTATGTCTCACAGAACGCTCCATTTTTGCCTATGTATGAGGCTTGGAAACACGACTCTCGTGATATGCTTGCTTACGACAACGACCAAGCACGTCAAGATGCTAACACTGTGATTGCTAAGGTGCTCACAAATCGTAAACCTCCTTATTCTATCGCTGGCGGATTGTATGACGCCATGAAAGACACCGATGGTGATTTCTTCGCAGTGACAAACCAAGAAGCTGCAGCCGCCGGTAAATTATTCGAGGAGTTGGAAGGAGTCGACATCAATCCGGCGGCAGCAGTTGCTACGGCCTCATTGATACAAGCTGTCGAAAATAACCAGGTGGAAAAAGACGCCGTCATCATGCTCAACATAACAGGCGGAGGAGAAAAACGTTTCAAAGAAAATAAAGAAATATTCTACCTCAAACCAACAAAAGTATTTGATATAAACGCAAGTAAAGAGGAAGTCAAGGCATTTGTTAAAGCTTTGAAATTTAACTAAGAATAAAAAAGACGAGAGATGTCATCTCTCGTCTTTTTTTTGAACTCTAAAATTCTATAGTTTTAAAATTTTAAAATTCTTTTAACCGCTTCACCGTTTTCTGTTACGACTTTGATGAAGTAAACGCCGCTATTCAAGTCTGTCACGTCAATGACCATTGACTGTTGACCGTTGACCATTGACTGTTGTCTTCCATAAACATCATAAATCTCAACTGTCAGTGTCTGAGTCAGTGTTTCAATATAAAGTTTGTCGTTGACTGGGTTTGGATAGATATTGAATGAAGAAGTGAGTTCTTCTACGCCTTCGCCTGGTTCTTCAGGGTCTTCTAATTTCTCGAAGTTAGCGACTAAGTTTCTGTCTTTTATTATCACGAATGAATATTCTTCCACTGATGAAATGACTTCGCCGTCTTCTGTCCAGTTGACAAATTTATATCCTTCG
>JAZLAL010000045.1:0-28511 GCA_045613185.1 Bacteroidales bacterium
CATCACGTCATGCTGCCTTTCACACGACTGCTCGCCGGACCGATGGACTACACTCCCGGCACATTCGACATCTTGTTTGAAAACACTCGTAACTCGCCGCAACGTAAGAAATGGAACGACAACGACAAAGGCAACAGCCGCGTCAACACGACACTGGCAAAACAACTCGCCAACTGGGTGATACTGTATTCTCCGCTTCAGATGGCATCGGACATGATTGAACATTACGAGGGACATCCTGCGTTTCAGTTCTTCCGCGACTTCAATCCCGACTGCGACTGGTCAGAGGCGCTTCAGGGCGAACCTGGAGAATATGTAGCGATTGTGCGCCGAGCCGGAGAGGATTTCTTTTTAGGAGCGGCCACGAACGGCTCGGCGCGTGAAATCGAAATTCCTCTTACGTTCCTAGAAAAAGGCAAATCATACGAAGCGACGATTTATTCCGATGGCGACGACGCTCATTGGGAAACGAATCCTACCTCATATAAAATAGAAAAGAAGACAGTATCATCCAACGACACCTTATTTATTAAAATGGCTGCCGGCGGAGGATGTGCGGTTTATTTAATGCATAATTCATAATGCATAATGCATAATTGGTCTCTACTGTTGACATAAAAAAGACGTGTCAAACACACCTTGTTTATTTCTTTTTTGTGTGTTCGACGCGTCTCTACTTTGAATTATTATTCAGAATTTTAATTTAAGATCAAATCTCTTCAATATCTAATATTGGATAATTAGAAGAATATCTATCAGCATCTACCATCTTAAAGACTTTAATATTCTTATCTTTAGAATGGGCAAAATCTGCCTTCCATCGGATCATTCATTTCATTATAAACTGAGCCATACAACCTATCATTAAGTACAATATCAATAAAACGTTCAAAACCATCATATTTCAAACTACGATATTTATAATAAATTGCATTATTGTCAAATGTACCCATAACTTCATCTAATATTTTACAACTGTCTATAATATATAAACACCTTCATACCAGAATCGTCTGTAAAATTGGTAAGTTGCTCTAGGGAGCCAGTATAACCAACTGCATTCTCTTTGATTTTCTCAACGATTTCGGTTTTAATTTCTATGTCTGAATGTTCTGTTATGATTATTTCAGATGAGATGTTAGAACCGTTGAAATATCTTGCCGCCTGTGAAGTAGCCTTTGTGTTTGCCACTCTGTTCATTGTTCCTGTATTATTACCATATTTAGCAGGATCCAGAACAACAGCTGATACCAAGTAAGAATAATCGTAATCTTCAACGACTCTAATATCGTATGGAGCATGTTTGTACATACGAGTTAAGAAATTAGAGAGTTTCGTCTTATCAGAGTTATAACTCTGTGCATTAAGCGAGCACATTGAAACAAGTGCAAACGATATTAATAATAGTATTCTTTTCATAATTCTAATCATTTAAATTCCGTAGTTTTTCTTTCTACTGTAAAGCCTGTAAGAGCAGAGAGTTTTTCCATTGGAAAAAACACCGTATATGTTACATTAAATATTGTAAGGTCTGTATTTCCCATATTCAATATTGCAATATTATCGGATAACATTTTTTTGAACGTTTTATCCGATTTCTTTTTAGAGTTAGCACCTTTCGAATCAACACTATCCTCTTTAGGAGCATGTTTCTTTTCATAAGACTTCAACATACCATTTAGATTAGTTGGATAAACAAGTTTACCATCATATAATTCATAAGGAGAAGCAGTATATGGGTTAAGTTTATGATTCTTAAAATCCTCTGTTTCCTCAAGCACTACCATAGGTTTACTCATATCATAATTTCCTCCACATCTACTCACAAAATACTCATATCTTTTAGTATAGTTCACACTATCTTCAAGATATACTTTCCTATATTTTTTCATACCTTTTTCCAATCCACTAAAATCATCGAATCTAGCAACTCCAGCACGACTACGTTCACCCAATGGATCGCCCCATTCGCTGACGTGATATCCATCTAGCAAATATGCTTTATATGAATTTTCAGTCAAACAAGGAGGATAATGAGAAGCTCCATTATTATCCAAAACTTCAAAATTAGTAAGCGCTTTGCAGAATAAATCATTAAACTTATCTTGGTAATCTATATAAAAAGAACTGCTCTTACCTAATGAAGATGTTGTTGATTCGATAATTTTGAAGAATTCATAAAAATTCTTATTGAAGAGAGCTTTAACTGTAATGCCTATTTCAGCTCCACCATACACTTGCGTTGGTTCAGAAACAACAATTTCATAATCATATATTGTTGGAGCAATTGCTTCTAATTGTTTAAACATATTTTCATAAGCAATTCCTCTATTTTTATTATTCAATTCTTCAAGTTTAACATTCTGAACAAAAGTTGCTCCTGCCAACTCACAAGAAGCGCCTTTACTTGCTGCATACTGTGCCAACTGCTTAACTGATACCACTGCTTCCAATGATACCATATATAATGAGCTGTCGGCTGTCATCACACAACCGAGTTCTTTATAAGATTTCACATTACCTGAAGAAACAGTAACTATTTCATCTTTCACAAGTTCATCATTAAGAATTTCAGTATTGGCAGAGACGAACACTCCGTAAGCCTGTTCAATGGCACTTCTCAAAGCCGCTGTAGTAGCATCACTTTTTGTTGCTGCCTCACCAGAAACGACCAAGGTAACTTCATCAACACCTTGTGCGAAAATCGCAAAAGATGACATAAAAAATGACAATAATAAAAATACCTTTTTCATAATTTTAAAATTTTATAATATTTAATTTATTTACTTGAAGAACCAAACTTGAAGGCTTTCTCTTTTTTGATTCCTATATCTATTCTTCCAAATCTATTAGCGAGTGTTCCGAGAACAGCGGCCTTATCAGCTTGTTTCTGCCAATCAAGTGCTTTCTTATCTTCGTATTGTTGCATTTTAAAATCCCATTCAGCCTTTGCTTTAGCTGCAGCTCTTGCTTCTGCTTTAGCCTCATCAGCTCTTAACTTGGCACTTATTTCGTCAACTAAAGCATCAGCATCTTTACTGCAAGATACATTAGGGTCAACGTTTGCAAGCAAATCCATAGCCTTCTGTGCACTTTCATAGTCTTGCCGTGCCATCCATGCGCTACGAGCCTGTTTAATAAGCACAAGACCTTCATTATTCATAGCCACTTTATCCACCTCAACTTTTTCGTTATAGATTTCTATAGCTCTGTCCTGACATGTGTTGTAGCAGTCTTCGCACACATTAGGCACTGTAACAAGATTGGTAATAGCATCATCATATTGGTGCATCTTAGCCATTCTGTTAGCATCGGTTATGATTGTCTGACAACTGTTGGTGTAATAGTCAACGATTGCATCTTTAGCTGTCATAAAAAATTCATTCATCGGTCTAATGTTTTGGAACGCCTTGATATAAGCCTTTGCTTCTGTTTCGCCTACTCCAGCAATGTTTACTGTATTTGTCCCGTAAATCTTTTCTTCTATGACATCACCTATTATGAATGTCACTTCCATTTTTTGAAGTATCATTCCAGATGTTGTCACTCCCTTATCAATAACATCAACTTTTGCTGTAAGGATAAAACGTGTATCAGCACTGCTTCCGAGTCCGCTTGCAGATATGATACGTTGCATCTTGGTTTCAAGATTGGCACGAGCCGCTTCTGGAATATTATCATATTCCGGTTGAACTGCACTGATTGATATACGTTTCGCATCATCGGTTTGAGCCATGGATGTCAATGCAGTAAACATAACTGCAATTATAAATACAAACAATTTTCTCATGATATCATTCTTTATTTTTCACCTAATACGAGTATTACTTCTCCTAAGCCTCTTGTCAAAACCTTAGATTCAATCATATAAACGCTGGCAAGATGTTTACGTAATTGTGTTGCAAAAGAACGAGCGTCCATTGCACGACCTTTTTCATTGAAGAAAGGAATTCTTACTTGTTCAAACAATGCCCTTGTTTCTGTTGCGTCAGAAAGATTGAAAACGCCGTCAACGGTATTTTCGAACATCCAATCTTGGATAACATCAATAAGTTCATCTCCATCAAACTCTTCTTCCAAGTTAATCATACCAGAATCCCATGTTTGAATTATGAATGTAATTTCTCTACCATTTTTCTGAAGATTATCAAAATATCGTGTAAGTTGGTCGTTAAAGTTTTCCATATTTGCGGCAACAGCACCTTCCAATATTCTTGGAACTATTTCTGTTGATGCTTCACTCACACCTGAAGATGTTGCAACCACCTTACTTGTATAAGTATCAATAGCTTGTAGCGTAAAGTTCACTGATTTACCTTCTACTTTTTTCTTACCAACAACATCTTTGTTTACATCCCAATCTATACGAATTTCTATGTCATATTTGGCACGGCGACGTAACATATCAAGTGGTGTTTCACTAATCATAGACCCCATCTTACTCATAGTTACCTCATTTTCAACCTGTCTATCATTGATGGCAGCCATTTCCTGACTATAATCTTTCACCATATAGCCATAATTAGCCATCAATTCTCCGATTTTACTAACTACCATAGATAATTCTGAGTCTTCACGGAATGCAGATTGGAAATCATTAATGACAATTGTCTTTCCAAAATTATCAAAGTTAGTTGTAAAATAACGTGCTGAACACCAATGGTCACTAGGAAGGATCATAAGGGTTGGTTTTTTCTCTGTCTGTGCCATAACAATCTGAGCGATGCACAGAAGCATACATAAAAGTAAATTGTGTCTTTTCATAATTTTTATTTTTAAATAATCTTATTTTCAAAAAAGTATAGTGTCAGATAATAACAAAACACAGCAAGGCAAAGCGTGTAAACACACTTCGTCGAAACTTGTATATAAAATTTACTGAAATTAAAAGCTGGCCTTATCTCAACGCCAACCGAGGAGGGGGGGGTAACCGGTATAATTGTCAGATAATTACATAAAAAACTCCTATTAAAAGTATTTTTATTCATATTCATAATTAAATCCGACATATACTTGTTTTATTTCGGTGCTAAAATAATACTTTTTTTCTAAGACACAGCACTTCGTTATATTTTTTACCTTTACGTTTTGATAATTCTTAAAACGTGTCAATGAATTTTTCGATGCGTTTTAAGAATTATCTTCAATTTGTAGTCTTTATAAAACCTCTTTCTCTGTCTTCTCCACTATCTTCAAGCCGCCGTTTTTTCCAGCGACAAACATCGCAAACGTCTGTCCGTCAATAGTCAGCTCATCAAGATATAAAGATTGTCCTTCTATAAAGAAAGAACACAAGAAGGTGCTATTTTGCTGCAACTTGGTATTTTTGCAATCTAAAATTTCATATTTGTTATCGCCCAAATATTCCACTATACATTCTCTATCAGGATTCCATGTGAAATAGACTTTCTCCCCTGACTTTAGATTTTTGCTGTGAATGCATTTCTGCAAAATCTCCTCCGACTGCTCATTAGGATCTTCGCTGTTGCTATTGACGAAGTCTTCCCAATCGTTATATCCGACAAATCTTGCTAAAATAGACAATGTATGAAAACGAATAGTGTCGTATCCGTCAATATATCCCCAGATTCGTTTTAAAGTACTTTCAGATATCGTTTCGCGACATCTTTCGTATATAATTCCAGAAAGATATGTAAAATCTGAAGGTGTCTTAATCTTACGAGGAATAGTATTTTCTATCAATTGTCTAAGCCTAACAATATTCGCATTATTTTTCATACAACCAATCGCTTTTTTTGCAAAAATAAAGACTTTTTCAGAATTTATTTAGTTCTTATTGGTTCTAATCAATTCCAACTTTAACAAAGACTGTTTTCAGCTTCTCCTTATTTTATATATTTGTAAAAAATTTAATGATGGATACTAACGATATTTCAAGTTCTGGTTTTGTGTTTCAAGATTGTAATTCAGAAACAAGGTCTTCTTTCTACGACATTAAAGAAATTGAAACTAACGGATATAGCAATATTCACACCGCGACATATCTTGGGAAGAAAGTAATATTAAAAAGCCTTAAACCTGAATTCAAGAATGAGAAATTCTATCAAGACTTACTCAAAAAAGAATTTGAAATATCACGTTCATTAGACCATCCTAATATCGTTAAAACTATAGATTTCAGACATATTCCTGATTTAGGCGATTGCATCGTGATGGAATATATTGAAGGTCTGACTTTGACAGAGTTTATTGAAGGTCACAAAGTCACAAAGTCGCAGAGTTGTAAGGCAAAAGATGTTTATGAAAAGATTTTCAACGAGTTACTTGATGCGATGGAGTATTTTCACTCGAAACAAATCATTCACCGTGACTTAAAACCGAGCAACATCCTTATCACAAATAACGGCGACAACGTAAAAATCATCGACTTCGGTCTTTCCGACGCCGACGATTACGTCATCCTCAAACAAGCTGCCGGAACTAGAAAATACGCCGCCCCGGAACAGATGACCCAAAATAACACAATAGATTGCCGCGCAGACATCTATTCTTTAGGAATAATCTTGAGGAACAATTTCCCGAAGTCATATCAGAAAATCGCCGACAGATGCGCTCAGCAAGATAGAGAGAAACGTTTCTCTTCCATAGATGAGATAAGAAATTACATCAAGAAAAAGAAAATCACAAAGACAAGCATCGTCATTTCTACAATTCTGATTCTTATCTTCGCCTTCTCATTCGTCATCACGAAACATTATATCTCAGGCAAGACATATACTATCAACGAGAAAGAAATTTTAGCAGAAGCCACACAATATATTGACGCACAAATTGCAACACTAAAAATCAAGATTGAAGAAGGACCTGTTTCAGATGTTGATGAATTCAATAAAATTTCCGAAACATATCAAAATCTCATCAGCACCGATTATAAGAAATGGGCAGAACAGATTCCGTCGGACACGCCTTTCTACAACGATTTCATAACATATTGGAACACATATCTCAGCGAGAAAATAAAAGATATTTTAACACCATACACAGACTGGTATGGGAAATCATTTATTTTGACTTTGAACTCTGAACTTTGAACTCTGAACTTTGTGACTCTGTGACTTTGCGACTTTGCGTCTTCATAAAACCACTTCCATGCAGACTTTCTGTACCTTCATTCCCATATTCTCATAAAACGCCTTAGCTTCGGGATTCTTATCCCAAACATTCAAAGTCACATTGAAACAAGCTTCATTTTTAGCATATTGAATCACGAAGTCATATAACTTCCGTCCTACTCCATGACGACGATATTTCTCATCCACGCAAATGTCGTCAATATACAGACTTTTATCTGGATGAAGATTATGGCATTTGCTCAAATCCTGAATGACACAGAATGCATAACCTTTGATATCATTGTCTTCTTCACATACGAAAACCGGAGTAGTTTCATCATTGATTATCAGCATCAAATCAGTTTTATTATATTTCCTTCGACCTTTTATGAAAAAATCTGGACGACCTTCAGCATGAACGTCATTCACCTGCGACAACAAATCCAAGATTCTAGGAATATCGTTTTCTTTTGCTTTACGAATCATAAGAATAATTTTAAAATTACAAGTCACCAAGACTCCAAAACACCGAATCACCATGTTTAATCCTTCGGTGCGATTGACACGCCTCTATATGGATGATAACTGTTGACCATTGACTGCTGACCGTTGTCTCACAACAAGATGCCACATCTTATGTCCAAGGAAATCCTTGACATCAGCACGTTCAAAACCGACGGATTGATAAAGACGTTCCGCATCAGGATTTTCAAAATCGACCAAGAGTCCGAGGTTTTTATTATATTCATTGAAAGCCTTTTCTTTCACTGCTAGAATCAATTTTGCACCAATTCCACGACCGCGATATTCAGGAAATACGGCAAGACTGTCGAGATAAAATTCAGAAGCGTCGGTCTCATCCGCAATTTGCAGTTCTTTTGCGGTATGTTTATAAATTATATCAAGAGTCGCTTTTCTTAGAGGATATAATTCCGCGCCATCGTATGCGACCACTGCGCCTACGGCATTGCCGTTTATTTCTGCCACGAAAGCATTACGATAACTATATTGTGAGTCTTCCAAACAAGCGATTTCTTCAAAGACACTCATATAATTATCGCCGCCGTACAATATTGCTGATTCCTCCCCTATCGCCATCGCTACCACCGAAGCTATAAGATGCGCATCGGTTTTAGCAGCCTTCCTTATATTCAATTCATAATTCATAATGCACAATTCATAATTAGTTGTCATTCTACAACTTCTACATAGAAACTCACCGGACGAAAGCCATCGTTGCATGAGAGCATTGCCGAATGTTGATTTTTCATCCAGCCATCAAAGAAATTACCACCACCTTCTGACAGTTCTTTAACGAAAGGAAAAAGCGTCTCCCAAGCGCTATCGCATAACCCTTCAGGTTTTTGAAGTTCTTCTAAATAAAACACCTGACCAAGATGCAAGTCGCAAGCATGCTCAATAGGATTTTCATATTGCGCCATAAGGTCGTCGTAACGAGCCATACGCATCACGGTTATTTTTATTTTTTTCATAACAAAAATTTACATTTTCTGAACGAACTTACATTTAGGATAATTGCTACATCCCAAGAATCTCCCGTATGGTCCACTACGTTCTATCAAAACACCATTACATTTTGGACAAATGCCTGATTTTATTTTTTGCTTCTTAACTTCAATTTCTTTATTGATATCAGACACATGTTTTGTTCTCATTTTCTTGTCAACACAAGGCAAAGTCGATAGTTCAATCACAATTCTATCAACTTCACTATCAGCCAATATTACATTCTTATATTTTCTGATTGTCCTCAACAACCTATTTGAGTTTATAACGACCTCATCTGTAGTACATTTTAAAGTAGCTTGCGGCAAAAATGCAACTATTGGCATAAATTTGTCACGAGATATTTTTAACAATATCTGAAGAGCCTTGACATGGGAATAATTCTGTTTAATAGGATTATAGAATTTATACTTCTTTCCGTACATATTCTTTGTCCAATACTCTGAAGTATCAGACCCAAAAATCCAACCTTTTATATTTTTGGTTTCAATAACAAAAATGCCATATTTTGAAACTACAATATGATCAATTTGAACCGATTTGTCATTAAAACAGATATAAACATCATTAAACAAATGATATTCATTAGATAAGAAATGTAAATTAAAATTAACTTTTCTCTCGCCTCTTCTTCCAAGTCTCTTGGCACGATTTAAATGCAAGATTACACCAATTATCAGGATTGCTATTAATAATCCAAATATAAAAATTTCATTCATTTAATGAGATTTATAAATCTTCCATTGCTGCATCATCGAAAATTTCTGAATTTTTCTTATCGAAGTAGAACAATTTGACTCTACATGAGTTATCATATCCTTCATTACTTATCATCAATGTTATAGAACCATTATCTGTATTAAATACAGAATGATATTTGCAATTATTCATTTTAACGTGAAACATTTTACTGTTATCATCGGAAGTTGTAAATGATGATGCATTAAACTTTTCCATACATTCATCAGGCTCGCCATATTTCTTAGTAAGCATAGTTTTCAATCTTTCATAATCATAGCTCAATCCTGCCCATCTATCTTGAGGAGGGAAAAGCACAATTATCTCATGGACCAGATTTAACTTTTGCAAAGTTTTTACACCTACAATACAATCTGAATATCCAGCGAATTCACCGCTCAACAATGCCACTCCATCCTCTGTTTCTTCTAAAACAAATCCCGCCTGTTCCATTTTATTAACGTACTCATTCAAAGTTCCATCAATAGGTACGCCTTTAAATTTCAAATGTTCAGAATTTTGTGCAAAAGATGATGACATTAAGATCATCAAAAATGAAAGTGTTGCGATTATTTTCTTCATAATATATAATTTTAGTCTCACAAATCTACAAAAAAACTTTCAATAATATTTACCATTTTCATAAAAACTATCCTACCTTTGCATATTCAAAGACTGTTGACTGTTGACCGTTGTCTATTAATCTAAAGTTATGATAAAAAACATTTTATTAGTCGGAGCCGGAGGCGCATTAGGCAGCATTGCGCGTTATTTAATCACCTGTCTTTTCACACACTTAGCCATTTGCAGTGAACTAGCGACATTATTAGTCAATGTCATCGGTTCGTTTGTCATCGGCTTGCTCATTCCTGCATCACAAAGCCCATTATATCTTCTTTTAGCTATCGGATTCTGCGGAGGGTTCACAACATTTTCCACATTCTCGGCACAAGCTTTCCAGATGATGCAAAGCGGTCAACGGTTAACATCATTGATATACATTTTCGCATCAGTCATAATTTCAATAATTTTCGTATTCTTGGGAATATATTTATCCGAGAAGTATATCAAATAAACGTTTATGACCTTGCGAATCATCAGCCAATGCAACTCATTGTATCTGGCACGCCCTTTCAGTGTTTATCGCCAATGCGTTAGGGATTGGAGCGGCATCCTTTTGGAGCGTAGCGGAAAAAGATATAGCGGAAAGCCCGACGGCGATAGCCGGAACGCCCAGATTAGCGTTCAGCTATTAGCCATCAGCGGTCAGTAGTTAAAAGTTTTATTTTTAATATCATAGAACTTCATCATTAACTGAGAAAAAACATTTAGACAAAGACAAAATTTAGTGCTATGACAAACCAAATATACAACGCCTTAGTCGCTCGTTCTGACGAAGAGAAGAAAATTGTTTTACCTCGTTTCTTCAAGACTGGCAAAGGCCAGTATGGAGAAGGTGACAAATTTCTCGGAGTTACCATTCCAAACATCAGAGATGTAGCAAAAGAATTCAGCAGTGTCAGTTTTAATGTCATTGAGGAATTGATACATAGTCCTTGGCACGAGATGCGTATGTGCGCATTGTTGATTCTTGTCAACAATTCCAAAAAAGAAGTGACAAAAGACGCCTTTGAATTCTATCTATCACAGACAAAACATATCAATAATTGGGATTTAGTAGATTTAAGTGCACCGCAAATTGTAGGAAAATATCTTCTTAATGAAAACCGTAACATTCTCTACAAATTAGCCGAAAGCAATCTGCTTTGGGATAATAGAATTGCCATTGTATCCACATTGACATTCATCAGAAACAATGACTTAGACGACACATTCAAATTATCGTTAAAGATGATGCAACACAAACACGATTTAATGCACAAATCGATAGGCTGGATGTTACGCGAAGCTGGAAAACGTGATACAAAACGATTATATGATTTTGTAAATGAATACAAAACAATAATGCCAAGAACCATGTTACGATATTCAATAGAAAAATTCGACAAAGAAACACGACAAGAATTAATGAAATAATATTTAGCCAATATACTTCCATCATTCATTGACAATTTTTATTCAAAGTTATTTTATACTTTTGTTTTTAATTTAATACATATATAGCAAATACTATGAACAATCCTCTTTTAACAAAATCGACATTGCCTTACGGCGCGCCTCATTTCGACAAGATTGAAAATCAACATTATATACCAGCTTTCAAACAAGCCATAGCAGAAGCCAAGGCGGAAGTTGACGCCATCATCAACAATCCAGATGATCCAACTTTTGAAAACACCATCGAAGCTTTGGAATATGCAGGTTCAACATTAAACCAAATCAGCCACATCTTTTACAATTTACTGGAAGCGAACACCAATGAAGAGATGCAAAACATTGCAGAGGAAATAACACCTTTAACGACAGAGTTTTCCATGTATGTTAGTCTAAACGAGAGTCTGTTTCAACGCGTAAACAAAATTTATAACCAAAGAAACACCATGAACCTAAATGCAGAAGAAACAAGACTACTCGAAAAGACATACGAAGGCTTCGCTCGCAACGGAGCCAATCTCTCGCCAGAAAACAAGGAAATCTATAGCAAATATATTGAGGAACTATCACTCTTATCCTTGCAATTCGGCAAAAACGTACTTGCTGCAACCAATGCTTTCTCATTAAACATCACAGACGAAGACGATTTAATCGGATTACCTAATTATGTCAGAGAACAAGCCGCTGATGCAGCAAAAGACAAAGGTCTAGATGGCTGGCTCTTTAATTTGACCGCTCCTAGTTATATTCCTTTTATGAAGTTCAGCGAACGCCGCGACCTTCGTGAGAAAATGTATCGTGCCTACAATACTCGTGCATTCAGAGGCGAACTAGACAATAGTAAAACAATAAAACGTATCGCCGAGTTACGCATCCTCACTGCCAAACTTTTAGGATACACCAATTACGCCGAATACAAAACAGAAAGACGTATGGCAAAAAGCCCTAACGCCATCAATGATTTCCTAAACAAGCTTTTAACACCATCATTGCCTAAAGCTAAACAAGAAGTCGCCGACCTCAACACCTACGCTAAAACTATCGGTTTCGAAGAAGAATGTATCATGCCTTGGGACTTCAGTTTTTATTCAGAAAAATTACGTCTTGAGAAATATGATTTAAACGACGAACAACTGAAGCCTTACTTCCAGCTCGAACATTGTATCAACGCTATCTTCGATTTAGCCAACAAACTTTATGGACTAACATTCAACAAATTAACAAACATCCCTGTATATCATAAAGACGTTCAGGTTTATGACATAAAAGACAATGACGGTTCGCATCTCGCTTTATTCTATGCCGATTTCTTCCCTCGCGAAAGCAAACGTGGCGGTGCGTGGATGACAGAGTTTAGAGGTCAACGAATTTACAACGACATCGATGAACGTCCGCTCATCAGCATAGTAACCAACTTCACAAAGCCGACCGCAGACACTCCTTCTCTCATCACCCATGACGAATTCACCACATTACTGCATGAGTTCGGTCATGCACTGCACGGAATTTTGACAAAAGGAAAATACGAGTCCATGACTGGCACCAGTGTTGACCATGACTTCGTAGAACTTCCATCTCAAATAATGGAAAACTGGTGTTATGAACCAGAATACCTTAACACTTTTGCCAAACACTATCAGACTGGTGATACTATACCTAGTGAGTTAATAGACAAAATCGTAGAATCAAAAAATTATTTATCAGCATATTATCACATCCGCCAGTTACAATTCGGCATTTTAGATATGGCATGGCACAATCTCACAGATATCTTTGAAGAAGATCCTTTGACATTTGAGAAAACCGCCTTATCAGCAACAAATGTATTACCTTCTATTCCTGAATGCATAATTTCAACAGCATTCTCCCATATCTTCGCAGGAGGATATTGTGCAGGATATTATTCATACAAATGGGCAGAAGTATTAGCCGCAGATGGTTTTTCACTCTTCAAAGAAAAAGGTATCTTTAACCAGGATATAGCATCTTCATTTAGAGAATTGCTCTCCAAAGGTGATAGCATAGACCCTGCTGTTTTATATCGCAACTTCAGAGGTCATGATCCTGAACCTGATGCTCTTTTAAAACAATTAGGTATTATATAACAAAACACCTAAATATAAGAACTCAAGGTATCATTATCTTGGGTTCTTTTTTTATCCAACAATGTTTAGAATCTTCAAATAATTCAAAATATAGATAAGTCAATATATCAAAGAACGTCTTATATATATTTAAGTCTCTATTTATGTTTAAATTTTGCGTAAATCAATCCCATTCCCAACAGCAACAAGCATCCAGAACCTAATGGCGCGTTATCCGCGTAATAATTATAATCCAATCCATGCTGCTTTGGTAATAATATCATTTCATATTCATCATCATCGACAATGTAGTCATATCTTTTATGCATAAAGAATCCATCTGATTGAGCCACCAAAGCAAATTCTAATACCAACACTAACAATATCGTCATTATACATTCTTTAATGATATTTTATTTAAAATTGAGAATAGAGAATCGTAGCATCTAGAAACCCCAAAGAGATGCTAGATTCTCAAATTCCAGATTTAAAGAATTATCTTTTGTATTCTAACACCTTTCTTATCTGATATTTTTATGATATATAGAGCAGTTTTGACATCATCAAATTCAACAGAATAAGATTCATCAGTACCTTTTACAAAATCACAAGCTACCTTTCTTCCCATGATATCATAAACATCAAGCATAGCATCATCATAAACATCATTGAGTATCAACCTACCATTATTAACATAAGCAAATCTATCACTATTACAATAATGTTCACTTAACGTAACACTTTCACTTAATTTAATAACAAATCGATTTGGAGTATCATTCACTGTCGCAACAAAAGTATAATCACCTATCAACATATTAGTCTTATGTCCTGTCATATTATCAATAAGATATACGCTCTCAAACATCTTATTATCAGAATTGATACTAATTGTATATTCACCCATTGTTTTTGCAACAAACGAAAGCGGTATTTCTTGTACATCTGAATCCAATATCGCAAGTGCATAGTTCACATTATCAATTGGGGAATAAACCATTGGAATATCTTTATTCTGATGATTTATTTTTTCCAGTCCATAACCATTACCAAAAGATATATAAGCTTTATCCTCATAATCTTTATTTGACACTTTAACCATCAACATTTCCTCATCTTTTATTCTTTGCAATGGAAGATGATCCGTTTTATTCACCACAATTTCACAAGGCTTTATTGTTTTTACAAGAATACTTTGACAAGGTGCAATTGGTCTATCATTTGAAACATTGACTTCCCATGCTCCACTATTCGAAAGTGTATAATAACCTTCAACAAGATTTTCATCATCAATAGCAGCATCTGCTCCTTTATAAATGTTGTGAGTAAATGGATTTCCTATTAAATGAAATCCGGAGAGGTTTATCCCATCTGTCTTTGAAAGATTATAACTCTTCGACTCGCCATTAATTTCTCCAACAAATGAAATTGTCACATCATGTTTATTAGCGTAGAGATAACCTCTTCCAGATTCAAAAGTGGTAAAATTATTTGTTGCGTCCTTTATATTTTCCCAATAACTTGTAGGCTCATCATAACGATAAAGATCATAATCATTTGTTGTTGGGATTAAATCTTTTACATCAGACAATTCAACATCTTTAACAAGAGGCGAACTGATTGTATACCATCCTTCGTCAGTAGTTCCGTAACCTTGAATCTCTTTTTCAATAGTAGCCATCACACCTTTATTATTGTGCAAAAGTTGTCCACCTTCCTTAATAATAAGATTATCTGCATTCGTACATGTTATAATTCCACTAATTGTTAATGTAGCTCCATTCTCAATAATAATCTGATTCATCACACTAACATTTTCCCAAATAGTATTTGTCGCAATAGTCTGAGCATTAGGAATATCAATATTTGTACAATAATAACTTACCCCTTCAGTCTTAAAGAAATGATATGTCTGTTCTTTGATATTTGTCGGGAATGATCCAGATGCTGTAAGTTTATAAGCTCTCCAATCAACAGCCAAGTCATCATCATAATACACGCCTACAAATCGTTCTGTCGTTTTGTTATACAAGTAATTAGAATAAACAACATCTTCTATTTCTACAGATTTTAATTCAAACACATTATTATCGGCATTAGTTCCAATTCTAACGGAGTTGTTATTACTTCCTGATGTACAATACAACCAAATTTCCTCATTACCTTTAGGACAAATAATCATATCTCCATTATTATATGTGATATTCCATTTAATATCATCTGACAATGTACTCTCAATTGTAGCATTAGACACCATTAATTCTTTAGCAGTTGGCTGTCCACTAGTTCCCTTAATTTGAGACATAGCATAATATTTACCATCTTTGGATATTGCTATTATCACATCATCAGATTTAGACAATGACGACACTTCTGTTTCAACGCAATTATTTGTGGTAATTGAATATACAGCATATAATTCTGTATCTTCACTAAATGCAGTTGCCGTAGTTATCATATCAGGAGCCTTATCAACCGCACCTACTATTTCAGCATTTATCCATCCATTGAAAGAAAATCCATTTGGCGCTGTTACAACAGGCATTTCGCCAATAGCATCACCTTTTGCAACTACAGCAGTTTGTAACAATTTTCCATTTTCATAAAAAGACACATTTACAGTTTCTATAATCTTAAATGTAGCAGTAGCCACCCCACTATCTTTCATACCATCTTTCTTTGCAAAGGCTTTAATCGTCGTAGTTTCTGACACTTCTATCGGTGTTGAATAAACACTACTTTCTTCTGTCGGAGCCTTTCCGTCAAGAGTGTAATGTATAACAGCACCTTCTGTATCACAAGAGATTGTAACATTTTGTGCTGATGTATAATTCCCAGATATAGGAGTAAACTTAGGCAATGAAACAACAGGTGTCACTTCTGATGATTTCACAAAAATATCAATGTAGAAGAAATAAATATTACCACCTAAATTTGTAGCAGAATTTGCATACGGAGCGAATTTTTCATATACAGCGTCATTGCTATATTTCCTAAATGCAATACTTCTACCAGAAGCTCCAACATTCGTGATAACAAATGCATTATGATTAGGAACAGATGTCCCATCTCCAGAAACAGCAGCCGTAATAGTCCATGTAGAATTAACCCCATTTTTGACAAAATCAGTACCACTACTACCATAACCAATCATGTCTCCTTCTGGATTAATAAAAGAAAAGCCATCACCTGACAAACCTACTGTCCAAGAATAAACCATCTCATTATCAACTATTTCCTTTGGCAATACAAATTTATTATCCGAATCAATTGCCGTAAACAGAACACCCTGCGGTTTCCCTTGAGCATCGTTAGACATCGCATAATAACTTGTTGTTGAAAGTGAATCGTGACGAGCAGCAAAAATAACACTGCTACCATTCTGAATTTGGGACAAATCTGTTACTCTTAGATAATCGTCCTGCGCTTTTACGTTTAATGAAAATATTAAACAAGCGACTAAGAAAAGTAAATTTCTAGTTCTCATAAATATTGGTTTTTATTAAAGTTTCGATTGCAAAAGTATAACAGAAAAATACTCTTGTCAAGGATTTTAACTATTTTTAACTTTCATGTGGAGAACTAGCAAGTTAACGGGAAGAAACTTCGTCTAAAGGCTAAAAAACAATGGTAAATGTTAAAAAAAATAAGGATTATGATACACTTATTTATCAATCAATAGCGAGAAGCAACTCTGATTTCACACATTTTATTTCAGTTATATAATCATATGAGAAATATACTGCGACAGTATCTCTAATAAGACCTTCCCTATTATTCCAATAACACACTTGTATCTTAGCCTCATTAGCACGAATTTTAACTTTTGGAGACAGTTCAAACTTAACTCCATACAAAGGTTTTTCTGCATTTATTGACAAGATTTCAATATCTTTCAGGTCATCATGTTTAAAGACAAAATGACGTTCTGAACGATACTCATCATTATATAAAGAGATTATATTTGGAATACGACTATACAAATAAGCTTGCCATGCTCCCATTGCAGATCTTTCTACAATAACATCATTGATGGTTATTTTATCATCATAAACCCTTGAAGGAACACGACTTATCTTGTCAAACAAATCTAATAATGCCGATTCATTGATAGCGTAATTGTCCGCAACCATCTTTTCAACAGTTTCAACGAATTTAGAACCTATCTTTGAATATTCGTTATTATTTTCCTCTTCTAACATGTTTTTCACATAGCGTTGCTGCGCCTTATTCGTTTCCGACAATACTTGTTCCAACTTAGATACCATCATGTTGCTTCGAGCATTGATAAAATCCCTCATCCAAGTATTATACATATCAATAGCTTCGAAATAATCATCACGACTTAATCCTTTCATATTTGCCCAAATATGCGGCAACACATTTTTCGGTTTACCATCATCATCAATATAATCATTTAGCATCAACCCTCTTACCAGTTTATCAAAACCTTCTGTGCCATGATAATCATACATTTGCGCTCTTGCTTCATACAAGTTCGCCTTAAGGTTATTGTCTACCACCTTTGCATTAGACATCGCTGCATACAAAGCCTGCAGCCACAAATCAGAGCATCCATGATAATTATATGTTTCCTTGTCTTTATCAATGAACTTTGGCAGTACCCAAAAATTTCCTATATGATTTTGCAAATGACTTGTTTGTACTGCAAAATCAACTTGCTGTTTTGATGGTCCAAAATTTCTCATTGACATAAAATACTTATCCGCGATATTACTTCCAAAAAGATACTGCATCTTATTGATATATGTACAGTTGTATGTATAACACTTCATACTATCAACCGATAAATCCGGCCAAACATCTTCAAATACCAGCGACATTATGGCTAATATTATATCACATTTTTCTATGCCACACGACAAACCATCACTCATGCCATATTTCTTGTCATCTTCCAAAATACTAAAATCAAAATCGACAAGTTTTTTGATATCTCCATCTAGCCTCTCTTTTATAAAATCGTCAACAAGTCTACGAGCAAACGTTCCATCTATTTTATCAATTCTTTCATTTTCTTCATTATCAACAACTATGACACTCTGTTTTTTGCATTGATATTTAAGAAAAAGTTCTTCCCACGCTTCAAGATAATCATTCCATTCTCTTCGTGCATCTGCGCCTGTTTCTGCTGTCAGGAGATATAAAAAAAGAGCCAAACCCAATTTGTCGCCATTAACTCCAAATTCTGACAAAGCATAATTAATCACAAGTTTATCTATCAATACCGACTCATCTTCTACTTTAACATAATGCGCTTCAAAAGCACAGACGCCTGTCCAACTACGATAATAACATATATGTTTTTCTGTGCAATACATAAACCAATGGTCAGCTTGAGACTCTGGTATATGACCTCTTCTTATAACATCCATATCTTTTTTAGAAATGCTAATATTCACATCTAAAACAGAGACTTCAGTAGACGGCATTGGTTCTGTATTCCAACTAGTTGAATCAGCAATTATAGATTTATCTGGCATAGGATTTTCTCCAGCGAAATATTTTTCCATATTTCCAAAACCCAATTTCCAAAACATAATTGCCTGAAATTCTTTTATTTCATCATTCTTGAACTTATTATTCTTTTTGTTAATATCATCCATAAACCTGACTATATGTTTTAGTAATAAATCTATAATTTTTCAAAGATAAGAAATATAATTCATTGAACCCTCAACAAATTATATTTACAAAAACAAGCAAAAAAAGAGCGTAAAAGTAAATTCTACTCATACGCTCTCTTTGATTTTCAATGATTTACAAGGTTATAAACCATTATTTTTTCTTAATATTCATCCTCATTGAAGAATACTCACACCCCCATTACTCTCTAATAACCACAAACATATAACAGACTATCCCATTGGGGCAGTGTTTGGGCTGTTAATATCTCATTGGGTAATGCCGAAATACATTTTTAATTATCCCGAAAAACACCTCAAAACCCACTACTCATCTTCTTCGTGGAAGATAAACGAAAAAAAAATAATTATTTTTTATTATCCATTATTTAATCAAATCTTTCTGTGACTATATTTTTAAACTTGCCAAATATTGGATGATGACGATAAGCCCACCTTGTTCCCGAAGGAATATGCAAAATACAGTCATTGAAATCTACATCAACAAATGCATCTTGAGACACCACAACATCTTCTATATTTTTACAACGAATTATAATATTTTTTAGAGCACAGCATCAAGATACTGTCCCCAATCTGAATTAGCGTAAGCCTCTTCACAACCTGTGGGCACAATCAAATTTTCAAAACCTCCGAATGAGTCGTTAATCTTTGGTGGTAGTTCTGGATAACATACGATTGTGTCAATATTAAAATCCTTAAAAATATTACAATCCTTAAATGCATCTTTTCCTATCTCACTAACGCCTTTGCCGATAGTTACTCTTTTGAGGTTGTGACAATTTCTGAATGCGTTATTTCCAATTGCAGTTACGTTATCAGGAATAGTTATACTTGTTAGACTATTGCAACCTAAAAATGCCCCTTCCTTAATTGCAGTTACACTATCAGGAATTGTTATACTTGTTAGACTGCTGCAACCTCTAAATGCACCACCACCAATTTCTGTTACACTGTCAGGAATAGATATACTTGTTAGATTGTTGCAACCATAAAATGCCCCACTTCCAATTGAAGTTACACTATCAGGAATTGTTATACTTATTAGATTGTTGCAACCATAAAATGTCATACTTCCAATTGTAGTTATGCTATCAGGAATTGTTATACTTGTTAGACTGCTGCATCCTGAAAATGCCCAACCTCCAATTGAAGTTACGCTATCAGGAATTGTTATACTTGTTAGACTGCTGCAACCATAAAATGCCCCTTTCTCAATTGCAGTTACGCTATCAGGAATTGTTATACTTGTTAGACTGCTGCAACCTCTAAATGCCCCTTCCTTAATTGCAGTTACGCTATCAGGAATTGTTATACTTGTTAGACTACTGCAACCTCTAAATGCACATTCTCCGATTGTAGTTACACTATCAGGAATTGTTATACTTGTTAGACTATTGCAACCTCTAAATGCCCCTTCCTTAATTGCAGTTACACTATCAGGAATAGATATACTTGTTAGACTTCTGCATCCTGAAAATGCATAATATTCAATTGAGGTTACGCTATCAGGAATAGTTATACTTGTTAGACTGCTGCATCCTGAAAATGCTCCTTTCTTAATTGCAGTTACACTATCAGGAATAGTTATACTTGTTAGACTGCTGCAACCTAAAAATGCATAATATTCAATTGAGGTTACGCTATCAGGAATAGTATATTCTGTAATTCTTGCAGGAGCAAATGAATTAAATATTCCATCAATAATTAAGCATCTGCCATCCTCTGATGCATACTTGCCATTAAATTCGGTTAGACTACTGCAACAGCAAAATGCAGAATTTCCAATTGAGGTTACACTATCAGGAATAGTTACACTTGTTAGACTACTGCATCCTGAAAATGCCCAACGTCCAATTGAAGTTACGCTATCAGGAATAGTTACACTTGTTAGACTACTGCATTCTGAAAATGTAGAATTTCCAATTGTAGTTACGCTATCTGGAATTGTTATACTTGTTAAATTACTACAATCCTCAAATGCTAGTTTTCCAATTGAAGTTACACTATCAGGAATAGTTACGCTTGTTAAATTACTACAACCGCTAAATGCATAATCTCCAATTGAAGTTACACTATCAGGAATAGTTACACTTGTTAGACTATTACAATTCCTGAATGCATTTTCTTCAATTACAGCAATTGGTTTTTGGAAGATAATTTTACCCATATCCGTATAAGTGTGTGACACAATCTTTGCATCAAAACCAAATCTATTAGAGTTGATTGATAGCATTTTCCCATCAGTAGTAGCATATTGAAGGACACATAACTTATTATTTGTCAAATCTGCGGAGATAAGTTTTGCCATATTGGTATCAGTGTATTATTTACATCTAACAAAGGTAGTGATTTTTTACAATATGTAAGAGGATTCATCTTTTTTTCTCCTATCTGTTGCCAGCACTGCAAGACTAACCGTTGTGGTTCATTGATAGTAGCATAAAAAAAGCACCTGTTAAACAGGTGCTCTGTATTACCACTTTTCGCTTTTTACCACTTTTCGCTTTTGCAGAAGCAGTTGGAGACAAACTCAATATTAAGTTAGATTAAATAAGGACAGGACTTCGGTTCTGTCCTTTTTCTTTTTCAGGACAGTGTTCGGGCAGTCTCATCTCCCTCACTTACTACTCTTCTTTTCAGGAGGATTTGGTAATAGTTTCAGGGCAGTTTTCGGGCAGTATTTAGGCAAAAAAAGACCGACTGGACTGCCCAATCGGTCTTTTTAACTTGTTGACATTTAGGTTTTTAACCCTTTTCAACTAATCAATATTCATCTTCATTGAAAAATAGTCACACCCCCATTACTCCCTAATAACCACCACCATATAACAAACTATCCCATTGGGGTAGTATTTGGGCAGTATATGACCCATTGGACAATGCTGAAACACATTTTTAATTGCCCAGAAAATACAACAAAGAACCACTACTCTTCTTCTTCGTGGAGGATAAACAAAAAAAAATAATATTATTTTTATTATCCATTATTTAATCAAATCTTTCTGTGACTATATTTTTAAACTTGCCAAATATTGGATGATGACGATAAGCCCACCTTGTTCCCGAAGGAATATGTAAGATACATTCATTGAAATCAACATCAACAAATGCATCTTGAGACACCACAACATCTTCTATATTTTTACAACGAATTATAATATTTTTTAGAGCACAGCATCCATCAAATACAAAATTGCCAATTTTGGTTACACTATTGGAAATATCTATGCTTTCTAATGAACTGCATCCACTAAATGCCCATAAACCAATTATTTCCGTTACACTATCTGGAATATCTATGCTCTCTAAAGAACTGCATCCACTAAATGCACTTCCACCAATTTCTGTTACACTTTCAGGAATATCTATGCTCTTTAATGAACTGCATCCATCAAATGCTCCAAAACCAATTTCCGTTACACTATCAGGAATAATATATGTTGTATTGTGATATTTTGGAGGAAAACAAATGATAGATGTTAATTCATTATTGAACAACACACCATCTATTGATTTATAATTGGAATTATTTTCTGCAACGTTAATGCTCTTCAATGATGAACATTCGCCAAATGCTCTATAACCAATTTTTGTTACACTTTCAGGAATGTCTATGCTTTCTAATGAACTGCATCCATCAAATGCAAAATTGCCAATTTCCGTTACACTATCTGGAATATCTATGCTCTCTAAAGAACTACATCCACTAAATGCACTTTCACCAATTTCTGTTACACTTTCAGGAATATCTATGCTCTTTAATGAACTGCATCCATCAAATGCTCCATAACCAATTTTCGTTACACTATCAGGAATATCTATACATTCTAATAACTCACATCCACTAAATGCACTCTCTCCAATTCTCATTACACTATCAGGAATATATATACTCTTTAAAGAACTGCATCCATCAAATGCTCCATACCCAATTTCTGTTACACTATTGGGAATGTCTATACTCTTTAAAGAACTGCATCTTGAAAATGCTCCATACCCAATTTCAGTTACACTATTGGGAATGTCTATACTCTTTAAAGAACTACATCCTCTAAATGCACTCTCTCCAATTCTCCTTACACTATTGGGAATGTCTATACTCTTTAAAGAACTACATCCATCAAATGCACTCTTTCCAATCCACGTTACGCTATTGCCAATAGTCACACTTGTAAGGTTTTTACAACCATAGAATGCGAACTGCCCAATCGTCTCTACGCTATTGCCAATAGTTATACTTGTTAGGTTTTCGCAACCATGGAATGCGAACTCCCCAATTGAGGTTACGCTATCAGGAATATTCACACTTGTAAGGTTTTTACAATTATAGAATGCTATCGCTCCAATCCTCTTTACGCTATCAGGAATAATTAAATCTGTAACCAATTCATTATTTATGTATAGATTACCATAATATAATGGATTAGAGTCTACGGAACTAAATGAAATATTACACCAAGCAGCAATATCGCTTATATATACACTTGTAAGGTTATTGCAACCATAGAATGCTAACTCCCCAATCGTCTCTACGCTATTGCCAATAGTTACACTTGTAAGGTTATTGCAACCATTGAATGCTCCAAAACCAATTTCCGTTACACTATCAGGAATAGTCATACTTGTAAGGATGCTGCACCACCAGAATGCTCTCGCATTCACATTAGTAATAGGATTCTGCTCATCGAATATAATCTTACCTACATCGGTATAAGTGTGCGACACTATCTTTCCATTAAACAACTCATTTTCAATAAATGATAGCATTTGCCCATCAATTGTAGTATATTCAAGGATGCATAGTTTATTCTTTGTCAAATCAGCGGAGATAAGTTTTGCCATATTAGTATCAGCGTATTATTTACATTTAACAAAGGTAGTGATTTTTTGCAATATGTAAGAGGATTCATCTTTTTTTCTCCTATCTGTTGCCAGCACTGCAAGACTAACCGTTGTGGTTCATTGATAGTAGCATAAAAAAAGTACCTGTTAAACAGGTGCTCTGTATTACCACTTTTCGCTTTTTACCACTTTTCGCTTTTGCAGAAGCAGTTGGAGACAAACTCAATATTAAGTTAGATTAAATAAGGACAGGACTTCGGTTCTGTCCTTTTTCTTTTTTAGGGCAGTGTTCGGGCAGTCTCATCTCCCTCACTTACTACTCTTATTTTCAGGAGGATTTGGTAATAGTTCTTGGGAAATATTTGGGAAGTTTCGCCCATTTTTGGGCAGTATTTGGGCAGTATTTAGGCAAAAAAAGACCGACTGGACTGCCCAATCGGTCTTTTTAACTTGTTGATATTTAGGTTTTTAACCCTTTTCAACTAATCAATATTCATCTTCATTGAAGAAAAAGTCATCTTTTGTTGGATAGTCTGGCCAAATATCTTCGATTCTTTCGTATATTTCACCTTCGTCTTCTATCTCTGAAAGATTTTCAATAACTTCCTGTGGTAATCCAACTCTCATCGCCCATTCCAACAATTCGTCTTTTGTTGCTGGCCATGGAGCGTCTTCCATCTTTGATGCTAATTCTAATGTCCAATACATTTCTTTATGGTTTTAAAATTCGGGCGCAAAATTACTATTTATATATAAAAAGTCAAGTGTTTTTTAAAAATATTTTCAAAAAATCTTATTTCATTGGTTTCCAAGGCTTTTCAGCAATTCCTGCTTGCTTCATAAAAAGACGTGAAAGCACGAAAAAATAGTCGGAAAGGCGGTTTACAAAACATCTCAAAACATCGTCAACCTCATATTCTCCGCCCATTCGCACAAGGTTACGTTCCGCTCTTCTGCATACAGTTCTGCACACATGTGCTCTCGATGATAAAATATTACCTCCAGGTATGATAAGGTACTTCAAAGGCTCCAACTGCGCATTAATCGCATCAATTTCGTCCTCTAAAAACTTAACATCGTCTTCTGTCAACTGCGGAACTCTTGACTGCTGGCTGTTCACTGTTGACTGTTGGCCGTCCAACGCAAGACATGACTCCAAAACCAAAAGACTATTTTGAATTCTATCAAAAACCTCTATCTCATGAGAATTAACGCCTTCTGAATCACCGAGTACAGCAACAAATGCGCTCAGCTCATCAAAAGTACCATAGGCTTCCAAACGAATGTCGTCTTTGTTAACACGAGTTCCACCTATTAATGATGTGGTTCCTTTGTCTCCTGTTTTTGTGTAAATCATAGTTTAAGGTTTAAAGTTTAAGGTTTAAAGTTTAAGGTTTAGAAATTACACTAATTCGTCCTTAAACATTAAGCATTACACCTTAAACCAATATTTCTAAAATTTTAATACAAAATGTTGT
This sequence comes from Bacteroidales bacterium, assembly GCA_045613185.1. Taxonomy (GTDB): domain Bacteria; phylum Bacteroidota; class Bacteroidia; order Bacteroidales; family F082; genus Limimorpha. The sequence goes on from JAZLAL010000045.1 coordinate 25,467, forward strand.
TTCTCTTTCCTTTCCATCTTGAAAATGATTCCGAAATGATAACAATCAATCGTCAGTGTTGCGGCTTTATCTTTTATCATTTCCTCCCATTTTCTTTCTCTTTCCTTAGAAACGTGAATGTCTTCTTCAACAATAAAAACATCGTTTTCCTTAAAGACATCTTTCTTTGTTAACAGAAAAGCATTCAATTTATTATGCAGTCCCTCTCTCCAATTTTCACGAGTGATTTTTTCCAAAACCTCTTCATAAAAATCGTAAACGAAAGGCGAATGCAACCTGAATTTTCCCTGCGACTTTAAACGATATTTAATATATGAAAGAAACATTTCAATTAGGAGTTAGGATAAATCACTCCTAACTATTTAACGTTTTCAACAGATTTTATTTCCGGAAGAATACTTTTGATAGTCTTCTCTATCCCGTTTTTAAGCGTTCTTGTGCTGTGAGGACAGCTTCCGCATGCACCTGTCAATTCAACTAACACAACCATATCGTCAGTCAAATCAACGAATTCCACGCCACCTCCGTCGGCAGCAAGATAAGGTCTCACCTGAACGAGAATATTTTGAATCTTTTGTATTAACTCTTGTTTTTCCATAGTTTATTTGGCTTTGAGCCGCGAGCTTTGAGCCGCGAGCTTTTGGCATAATATTGCTCATTGCCCACTGCTCATAGCTCATAGCTTATTAAAACATTTCAACGATTTTCTTAGCTAATTTCTCGAATGCTGCAGCCACAGGAGAGAATCCATTGAATGAGAACGGAGTTCCTTTGTCATTGGCTTCTGAGATATTTTCATCGATTGGAATCTGAGCAAGCAAAGGCATATCTAATTCTTTTGCAAACTCAGCGCCTGTGTTCTTGCCGAAGATATAATATTTCTTCTCTGGCATATCTGATGGTGTGAAGTAAGCCATGTTTTCAACCAAGCCGAGTATTGGCACATTGACGCCTTCATGACGGAACATATTAGCAGCGCGACGTACGTCAGCGAGAGCCACTTTCTGTGGTGTCGTCACGATGACAGAACCCGACATCTTGAAGTTTTGTGCAAGACATAATTGAATATCGCCTGTTCCTGGAGGCATGTCAACGACTAAAAAGTCGAGCTCGCCCCAATCTGTATCGAGAAGTAGCTGACTTAAAGCATTGGATGCCATAGGTCCACGCCAGATAAGAGGCATTTCCTTGTCAACCAAGTGACCAATAGAAATCATCTTAACGCCGTATTTCTCAATAGGAATCATATATGACTTGCCGTCGCGGTCGTAACCCAACGGACGTGTCTCTTCATTGCCAAATAAAACTGGAATTGATGGGCCGTAAATGTCGGCATCAACCAAACCTACTTTCATGCCTTGAAGGGCAAGGCCAATAGCGAGGTTCACTGACACTGTTGACTTACCAACGCCACCTTTACCTGAAGCCACAGCGATGATATGTTTTACTTTTGAAAGAGCGTTCTCTTGTGAAGCAGCAACGATGTCAATTTCTATATCGCCGAAAGCATTCTTCAACATCTGTGTCGCTGTGTCGATGAGAATCTGGTTTTTCTCATCTTCTACTTTTTCAAACAAAAGACGAAAACGGATTAAGTTTTCTTTTAATTCAATATCGTCAACCATCTTTAAGTTGATGATATTGTCGCCTTTAGGGAAATATATCACTTCTCTTAAGACTTCAATAAGTTTTCCTTTTTCAGGTATCATTTTATCAAAATATCTTTATTATTTATTACAAAAAAAATCTTCTGTTGCTTTGTTAAATCCTTCTGGATCATCAACGTGAATCCAGTGTCCCGACTCTTCCAATGTCACCATTTCATAGTTAGGGAAATGATGTCTCATCACTTCATAATCCTTATCGATAATATAATCTGACTGACCGCCTCTGACGAATAATGTAGGTCCGTCGTAATGATATTTTTCGTCGAAGCCCTTACCTATTTCTACGATATTCTTTGCTATTCCGTCGAGATATGGCTTCCATCTGTAACCATTTTCATGACTATATGACAAATTCTTCATCAAGAAAAGAAGAAGACGTCTTTCATAATTTTCTTTTGCCAGTTCAGCTTCAACATCAGAGCGATGTTCAACTTTCGAGAGGTCGATTCTCGACATCGCAGAAATAAATCCTACATGTTCCATAGGATGGTCAAAAGCGCGTGGACTGATATCCAAAACTTCCAACTTCTCCACCATATCAGGATAATCAAAAGCAAGACGCATCGCGATTTTTCCGCCCATGCTGTGACCTAAGAGATAGCATTTCTTAATGTTTTCTTCGTCTATCATCTGCTTTATATCAGCTGCCAACACGTCGTAATTAAACACGTCAGAATGTGGCGATTGTCCATGATTTCTTACATCAGGAACCAAAACATAATATCCTAGTTCAGCGAAACGTTTTCCAAAAAAATCCCAGTTTTCCGAAACTCCCAACAAACCAAAGATAACCACTATCGGCTGATTCTTTGGATCTCCATACTTTCTATAAAATAATTGCATAATTAATTCAATTTATAATTCATAATGCACAATTCATAATTATGATTCATAATGATTAAATGCATTACAATTATAGATATAATTTACTTGTTTTGCAAAGATAATAAAAAGACTAAAGACAACGGACAACAGACAATAGTTTTTTTTGAACTTTGACTCTGACTATTGACACCTACTTTGGAGTATTTTTAAGTTTTCTTGACAACTCAGCAACTTGGCGACTCTATAAAAACCTTAGACTTTAGTCATTAGTCCTTTTTTGGGCGTTCCGGCAAGCCGTCGGGCTTTCCGCTATATCTTTGCTCGCTATGTTTCCGTCCCGTTCCCAAAAACCAATCTCGTCCCCGTCCCCAAATCCCATTCCCGTCCCCAAATCCCGTTCCCGTCCCCAAATCCCGTCCCCAAAATCGCTCGCAAAGGATGCCGCTCCAATCCCTAACGCATCGGAGGCCTCTGAACTAAGGCTGTTGGCTTTTTAACCTTAACACCTCTCTGGCGACTCCAAAAACATTGAACATTTCGATGCCCAAACTTG
>JAZLAL010000046.1:0-4476 GCA_045613185.1 Bacteroidales bacterium
AGCATCAATATCTCTATTAACGATGGCATTCCCAATGTTCTTCCGTCGAATGTCGGACGCATTGAAGGAATTGAACCGAACAATACGATGAGCACTGTAGCTGCGATGAAAAGGATGACAGATAACTTTGCGCTGAAGAGGTTTTTGATATCGTTTAATTCAACGTGAGTGTTATCGAGTTCACCGTTTGCAAGTCGTCTTTGATATTCAGGGTCATCAACGAGTTCCTTGCCGACTCTCATGGATGCGAAGGCACCGACTAGCACGCCGATGAGTGTTGCTGGAATCGTTATTTTAAGTATGTCGAACAATGTGATATCGAAGCCTGCGAGAAGACCGAGCAGGGCCACAGTAGCAGCTGATATTGGCGAGGCTGTGATAGCTTGCTGCGATGCGATGACTGCGATGCCGAGCGGACGTTCTGGACGAATCTTGGTCTCACGAGCCACTTCAGCGATGACTGGCAGAACAGAATAAGCGACGTGGCCAGTTCCTGCCAAGAATGTGAATGTATAAGTAACCAATGGAGCGAGAATTGTGACGTATTGAGGATGACGTCTCAAGACTTTCTCTGCTATCTTAACGAGGAAATCGAGGCCACCAGCAGCTTGCATTGCACCAGCCGCTGAGATAACAGCAGCAATCATAAGCATCACATCGATAGGCGGAGCTGTAGGCTCCAATCCAAAAACAAAAGTCAATATTGCGACGCCGAGACCACCCATCACACCTAAACCAATACCGCCGATACGAGCACCGACAATAATACAGACGAGAACAAATAAGAGTTGTATTATCATAAAAAAATATTCTTAATTTAACCTAATAATGCTTCTACAAAAATACATATAATTTCGCTTATAATAACAATTTAATTTGCGATTTTACATGTAATTAATGAAAAAAAATCACAAAACTTTTTTACAACACCTTTGTTATTTTTTAAAGAATTTTTATCTTTGTCATGACTAAATTTTTAAGGAATGAAAATCATACTATCAACTGACTTCAGTGAAGAAAACAAGGTACTTCTACCCTACGCAATAGATTTTTTGAAAAACGCAGGCGGCGGTGAGATTATAATCTTCCATGCTTATATGGATAACATCTGCATCGGAAACAACTGCTATCCTGGAAATATGGACACCGACAATTATTTCACTACTGAGATTCTAATTGAATTGGAGAAAAATTCTCAACAGATGATGCAAGAGAAAACTCAGTATCTCATTGATTTGATTAAAGAAGACGGCTGCGAAAACATCATTGTGCGTCCTATTCTCGTCAGCGGCGACCCTGAAGAAGAACTGATAGAATTATCAAAGAAAGAAAATCCAGACCTTATATTAATGGGCACTCGCGGCAAAGGCGGCAAGCGTTTCCTCGAAGGCAGCCTCGTGAAAAACGTCATGACCAAATGCGACGTGCCGATGCTCTTCATACCTGAAGGCTATAACTGGAGAAAAAGCAATGAAGTCGTATACGCAACTGACTTCAACGAATACGACATCGCTACAATAGATAGGATTTTCAAGATATTAAAACCTTACAAACCTCATATCCACGTCATTCACTTCGTGGAAGAATCCGACAGACCAAAAGAAGCTGTCTTGATGGATGAACTAGAACAAGCATTCCTCAACAAAGACTTCGACGGAGAGATACATTTCCAACTTATCTACACAGACAACGCGCCACAGGCTCTTAAGATGTTCTGCGAACGCAACGACATCAGCCTTAGTTCGTTCATAGCTTATCAAAAAGGATTCTTCGACTTCTTATTCAAAGGCAAAATAGACAAAGATGATTTTTTGAACCTCAATATCCCGATGTTGACGTTTAAAGAAATTAACAATTAACAATGTAGTAGGGACGTATCGCATACGTCCTTTCTTTGTATATATGGGACGTATGCGATACGTCCCTACGGAATCAATGGAAAAATATCGCGCCGATATAGAATCGTGGTCCGATTGGGAGATATAATTCACTGTTATTAAATCCGTTGAGGAAATCTATTTTCAATGTGAGATGCAAGGCATCTGTGAGACAATAATCGCAGCCTATATATGGGTCTATCGCGATGAAAGCGGTTTTGTTAACCATCACCTTCGACTCTGGGTCCCAGTCGTGATTGTCACCTTCAAAGATAAAGCAATCTGTCACTGTGCCACCACCGACAGTCAAACCAGCGTATGGCATAAACTTACCGAACTGCCAATAGAAATCGTTCGTCAAACCAGCCCAGAATGTCTTGAGATAACTTCCTTCTGATAAAGCTTTATTAAGCGACAATGTAGAAACATAGCCTTCTGTACCAAGACGATAGTGCTTTCCGAAATGGAATCTTATCGCACCGCCGATACCTTTGGTGATGCCTTCAGCTTTGAAATCAACAGGTTTGATAGTTTTTGAAACATATCCTGCATGAAGCATCATACCGCCATCATAACCGTTGAAACCTTTTTTACTCTGACTCTGACCTTGACTCTGACTCAGACTTATAAATGTAATCAATACAACAAGTAATAATCTTTTCATTTTATGTAATTTTTATTATAAACCTTATTAGACGCATCAACAATCATTTTTTATTTCATAGGTATTGTTGACACGTCTCTACAAAATTAAAAAACCTCAAATCCTCAAATCCTCAGTTCCTCAGTTCCTCAGTTCCTAACTAATCACATTCCACACCGCCAGCATATGAAAAACATCACCTAGCACTACAAAGACATGGAACACAAAATGCATATATTTTGTTTTCTTGAAACTGTAAAAAACGGCTCCTACTATATAACTCACACCTTCTGCAATAATGAACAGAACCACTTTCAGTCCGACGCTGTCGTATAAAGGTTTGAATGCCACGAGTATCGTAAGTCCCATAAGTACATAACAAGCGGTCTTGAAATAACTATGAGACTTTATTTTTCTGAATGTCAGCGCTGTTCCTAATATCGCGCATGTCCAAATAAAAATAAAAATGCCAACCGCCCACATTGTCGCGCCATGATTATACATAGCGATAAGGGTGATTGGCGTATAACTTCCCGCGATATGCCAATATATTGCAGCATGATCAAATTTTCTTAATAAATATTTAGAATTCTCTTTATCTGCAGGACAAGCATGATAAACAGAAGATGCGACATAAGAACTGACGACGCCGAAGAAATAGAGACTCATACTGACAACCGCCAACGCGCTTCCTGAAGGAATGACTTTCACAATAAAAAAGGTGCAAACAGCCAAAGCCATTAATGCACCGAAAATATGAGATACGCTGTTAGCAATCTCTTCAGAATGAGTGTATCTGTTTTTGTTCTCTTCCATACTAAAAATATAAAGGTGCAAATATACGATTTTTAGTTGAAAGTTGTGAGTGTTGAGAAGAAGCAATAGTTATGAGTTCAGACTACAGATATTATTGCGAATATTGTAATTACAACGACAGCTACCAACAAGATAGTACCAGCTTTTGTCACTGCTTCCGAATTTTGCGCTTTGTCAACTATATGCAAGTTTTCAACGCCCAACATTTCACACAAAACATCTGCTGTGATTGATGACAAACATTCTGGCATCGGCATTCCTATTTTTTCATAAAATGGAAGATACTTATCTTTCCTCATATCCAGCAATGTCTCTAGAGAATACACATAATCCTTCTGATTCTGCGCCGCATCAATAATTTCCATATTGAAACGAGAGTTAAGATATTCATACGCACCTTCTACATCGTCATCCGACAGAAAACCCTCCACCTCGCCCGACAATTCTTCCTCTGTAGTTATATTCACCAGTTGCTCAGCTATTTCCATACGCTGTTCCTGGAGACTGTTCGCCATAGAACCCGCGATAGAATTTGCTGCCCAAAATCTTAAAAGGTCATTATTATTCATAATTCACAACTATTTTTGCAGTGACAAATATAAGATTTTTGCTAATCTACCTACTTCTCTGACCTAACCCAAATTCGTGCTAATTCGTGGACACTTTTTCGCCCACTAATCTTCACGAATGATTAGTGTTGATTCGTGCTAATTCGTGGACATTTTTTCGTCCACTAATCTTCACTAATCTTCACGAATGATTAGTGCCGATTCGTGCTAATTCGTGGGCACTTTTTCGTCCACTAATCTTCACTAGTCTTCACGAATGATTAGTGTTGATTCGTGCTAATTCGTGGACACTTTCTCGTCCACGAATCTCCACTAGTCTTCACGAATGATTAGTGTTGATTCGTGCTAATTCGTGGACACTTTTTCGCCCACTAATCTTCACTAATCTTCACGAATGATTAGTGTTGATTCGTGAAAATTCGTGGATAAAAAAAAAGACGCGACTTGTTAGTCACTTCAGTTCCGCGGAGAAAGAGGGATTCGAACCCCCGGTACATTGCTGTACAACGGTTTTCAAGACCGCCGCATTCGACCGCTCTGCCATTTCTCCGCTGCAAAGATACAATTTTTT
>JAZLAL010000047.1:0-5572 GCA_045613185.1 Bacteroidales bacterium
GGAAATACGCCTGAATTCCACAATATTTAGCATTCTTTCCCTCAAACAATTCCTGAATTCTAGCATTATCCATATCAGAAAGAGGCATATCAGTACGCACATGCAGTCTTACATAACATTCATTATCAAGCACTTTAACAACTTTCGCAAACAATTCATCTTTAGATGGCGCATCATCATAAGAAGTTGGTTTAAAAGGAAAATCGACTACTGGAACCAGAGGCTCTATTTCTCTAATTTTAATGTCAACATTATGATTTTCAATCTCGACTACAGTAACCGAATGAGGATATATTTCATTAAACGTCATTGCAAAAGGCGATCCGGAATACCTTATATTTTCCCCCACATTTTGCGGATGATGCACATGTCCCATAGCCCAATAATCGATGCCAGAAATGGCTGACATTTCGGTAGAAACGACAGACTCCAATCCACCAGTAAGTTTATTTTGAGAAGCAGAGTCAACACCACTTATCATAAAATGACCCATTGCAATAACAGAATGATTTTCTGTATATTGCTCATTTAACTTCAAGTTATTCTTTAAGTTATTATAAAAAGAAAAAACACGTTTTGAATAACAGTCATCTTCTTTTAGTGAAGGATAATTTCCTGCATTTATAAATGGCACTGCCAGAATCCAACCAACAATCACGTCATTTCTCCTCACTGGAATTTGAATTTTAGAAGCATCATATGTCAGGCCATTTTCTTGAACCTCTTTATAGAAATCGAGGTTACCTATCACCGTAACGTTAAAAGCCTCCCACAGTTCACGAGGAGCCTCTAAGCGAGAAGGTGAGTCATGATTACCAGCAGTCACAATTATCTGTAAATCATCATACAAACGAGAAAGTTCAACCAAAGCATGATAATAAAGACGCTGCGACATCACGCTAGGCGTAGAAGCATGAAAGATGTCACCAGACACTATCAAAGCGTCAGGCTTTTCTTCCAAAACAATGTTTTTCAATTGATTAAAGAAATATTTATGTTCCTCATCACGCGAATATTGGTACAAAGTCTGACCAATATGCCAATCACTCGTATGTATTACCTTCATTTTTCTTAACATTTTTTAACACAAAAACATCTTCAAAGCCAACTCCATTTTTATAATATCCGGAGACTCTTAATTCATGACACAAGTCATCGTCGAACCAAGAAGCCCGTATCATTCCCTTCGACTCCACCAAAACCACGCCACCGATCACACTCCAATCAACTGCCGCCACATCAGTAGTATCAATTGTAAACATCTGAGCGATAACATCATCCTGAGCGATATAAACTGGATTTGGATTCAATTCTTCATAGAAAAAGTCGACCATTTCATTTTGAATAGTATAGAAATTATCATTCAACTTACGATTCTCATCAAAGTGAAGCGTATGTCCTTCTCCATAAAACGTATGCAATTTCGAGCGTATCCCCAATTCTCTGGCCTTTTTATCGATAAAGTACGAACCATACATTTCATCGAAGAAAACCTTCTGAAACTCACCTAAAGCCCTAAAAGGATAGCCGTAACGATATGGAAGCACCACATCCTCATCGCCATGGAAAGAAATTATCGAAGCATCAGAGTTTTCAAGTATTTCCAAATCATAAACAGAGCCCCACAAATTAGCCACAGCCTTAATTTCAAAATCCTCTCTAAAATCATTGCCAGAAGTTTCTATGTCGCCCAAATCTTCAAGAAACAAAGAACCGAATGAAGCATCTGGACGATTTTTATTGCGCATATAAGCCAGATTTATGGCAGTAATTGCGCCGGCGCTAGCACCTCCAACAAACAGATAATCAGGATCTATACGATAAATTTCCTGCTTTGAAAGAAGATACCTCATCGCCGCGTGAGCATCTTGTGCAGCTTGATATGCCGTTCTCTGGATTGCCTTTGAATTAGCCCTAAATCCCATTCTGTAATTTATCGAAACACAAACATATCCCAACGAGGCAAAATGAGTACACCATTTTTGGTAAGGCACCGTAGCCTTATCACCAATAAAGAAAGCGCCTCCGTGAATAAACATCATGAGAGGACGTTTTTCAAGAGTATCCTCTTTCGGAATATAAATATCCATATCAAGATCCAAATCCTTTTTCTTCAATGAGTTAACAAACCCCAACTTCATTATGTTAACGACATCAATAGTATCGTCAGGAATAGAAGTCCAAAAACCTTTAACCTTTGCATAACTAACATTAGGAATTCTTTCAACATCAAAAATCTCATCTCTATACCTTCCTATATTAAACATCTGACAATCATCAGTTTTATAAGGATAAACAACAAATTTCTTTTTGTGAGAAAATTCAGTATAATAACCTTCAGCCCTATCGTCTTTGACTTTTTTAATCTTCAAAACAAAAGGAATCGTATCAGACAAGAACACCTCACACTTCCTTTTACCCAAAACAGCAGTAAAAGGCTGCGCAATCATCGTCAGATTTTCGTCCACCAAATACAATCTTCCTTTAGCATTCGATTTGCCGACAGAATCGATTCTTATAAAATAACTCTTGTAATCAGTCTGATTTTCAAATACATAACATCTTTCACCTAGAAAATCCCCACCAGTTCTGCACGAAAACATATTAACGAGCAGCAAAAAACCAAAACCAAACGATAAAAAACTCCAAAAAGCTCTAGATTTCATAACTTGCAATTAGGCTGTAAAATTAAAAAAAATACTTGAATATATCATCGTATTTTCTTAATTTCGCAAACTAAAAATTTGTTCAAAATCAATATGAAAATTAGAGTTAAAAACATCATCGCCATTGGTATTATTGCAATGACATTAATATCATGTTCAGGAGAACTAAAGAAGGCAGATTACCAAGTAATTCCGCTTCCTAAAAACATTACCGAAAATGCAACCGAAAGACCTTTCATTCTTTCAAAAAATGTCATAGTAACATATCCAACTTCACAACCAGAATTAATCAAAGAAGCCAATTTTTTAACAGAATTTCTTAATGAAATTTTAGGATACGAGTTAAAAATTGAGGCTTCAGACTCTTTCAAAAAAGAAGCTATCAATTTAAGTGTTAACCCAAGTCTTTTTACCGAAAAAGATTCTTACAAAATTATTGTAAATGAAAATAATATAAATATTACTTCAAGTGAAGCTTCAAGTTTATTTTACGCTATTCAGACATTAAGAAAAAGCCTTCCTTTTGATGCAAAAGGTGAAAATATTGCGATGCCAGCAACCGAAATCTACGACTACCCACGTTTCGGTCACAGAGGCATGATGCTCGACGTAAGCCGTCATATTTTCCCTCTCGATTCTATCAAAGAATACATTGACTTGATGGCTTTGCATAACATGAATAAATTCCACCTCCACCTCACTGACGACCAAGGCTGGAGAATAGAGATAAAGAAATATCCAAAACTCACCGAAGTCGGAGCTTGGCGTTCAGGAACGAAAATCGGCAAGAGCGAGACATTCGACACAATTCGCTACGGAGGTTTCTACACACAAGAAGAACTCCGCGACTTAGTGAAATACGCAGCAGACCGTCATATCACCATCATCCCAGAAATCGACCTTCCAGGTCATCAGTTAGCAGCATTGGCAACATATCCAGAACTTGGTTGCACAGGCGGACCATACGAAGTCTGGAAACAATGGGGCGTTGCAGACGACGTAATCTGCGCCGGCAACGAAGACGCGATGCGTTTCCTCGAAGACGTCTTGACAGAAGTGATGGACATATTCCCTAGCGAATACATACACATCGGCGGCGACGAATGCCCTAAAGTACGCTGGGAACAATGTCCAAAATGCCAAGCTAAAATTAAAGAACTTGGATTTAAAGACGATGACCATTTCAAAGCAGAAAACTATCTCCAAAGCTATGTCATGACAAGAATGGAGAAATTTGTCGAAGACCACGGACGTAAAGTCATCGGCTGGGACGAAATCCTCGAAGGCGGCCTCGGACCAAACGTAACCGTCATGAGCTGGAGAAGCATCGACGGCGGCAAAGAAGGCGCGAAACAACACCACGACGTCATCATGACACCTTGCTCCCACCTCTACTTCGACTATTACCAAACCGACAACACCGACGACGAGCCACTCGCAATCGGAGGTTATATTCCTGTTGAAAGAGTCTATGAATTTGAGCCAATTCCTTCAGACCTCACAGAAGAAGAAGCAAAACATATTCTTGGAGCACAAGGAAACCTCTGGGTTGAATACATCAAAGACATGAACACTGTATTTTACAGAATATTGCCAAGAATGGACGCATTGACAGAAGTACAATGGGTTTCACCAGAACAAAAAGACTACGACAGCTTCCTCAAACGCGCATATAAGATGGTCGAGTTCTACGACCTCAAAGGATGGAACTACGCAAAACATATCTTCGACATTGACGTTGAAATCGTTCCTAACGTAGAAGCAAAATGCATTGACGTAACAATGTCTAAATTCGGCAAAGGCGACATCCTCTACACTTTGGACGGCAGCGACCCATTGACAAATGGTATAAAATACACAGAAGCACTCAAGCTCACAGAAAACGCCAAGTTAAGAGCCATCGTCAAGAGAGCAAAGAGCGTCGGTAAAGAATTCAAGACCGACATCGAACTCAGCAAGTCATCGATGAAACCTATCACTTTGAAGAACGAACCACACGAAAATTATCGTTTTGACGGAGCCAACACTTTGATTGACGGACTTTCTGGTGGCAAGAACTACAAGACCGGACGTTGGATTGCTTTCTTCGGAGAAAATCTCGATGCAAAAATCGACATGATAGAAGAACAAGAGATAAGCAATTTGTCATTCCAATGCAATTTAACCAAAGGCGACTGGATTTTCAATGCCAAGTCTGTAAAGGTTTTAGGATCTAACGATGGAGAAAATTACGAAAAAATTCATTACCAAGAATTCCCTATTGAGACGATAGCAGAAGACGGAGTTTTATCATATAGCGTTGATTTTGAGAGGACAAACGCACGTTACGTCAATATCATCATCGAGCCACACATGTGTCCAGAAGGACATTCAGGCTACGGATATCCAGCATGGATTTTCATCGATGAATTAAAAATTAACTAATTGAAAAATAATTTTGTACGGACGTAATTCGTAAAGAAAAATTTTGTACTTTTGCACCCGCAAACCTCGGGTAGGTTTAACAGTTAAATTATTATTAACATTTAAAAAATTTAGTTTTATGCCAGCAAAAATGAGATTACAAAGACATGGTAAAAAAGGTCAACCATTTTATCATATTGTAATTGCAGACGCTCGCGCACCACGTGATGGTCGCTTCACAGAAAAAATCGGTACCTACAATCCTGTAGCTCAACCAGCTCAAATCAACATCAACTTTGACAAAGCTTTGGATTGGTTAAACAAAGGTGCTCAACCAACAGACACAGTTCGTTCTATCCTTTCACAAAAAGGCGTTTTATTAAAGAAACACTTATTAGTTGGTGTTAAGAAAGGCGCTATGACAGCAGAACAAGCTGAAGTTAAATTCCAAAACTGGATGAAAGAGAAGGAAGCTAAAGCAGCTGAAGCAGTAAAAGCAACAG
>JAZLAL010000048.1:0-6481 GCA_045613185.1 Bacteroidales bacterium
AACAGGTCAACTTCCTGATAAAGAAGCTCAAATGTATGCTGTGCCATTGGATAATATGTATCTCATCCCAACAGCTGAGGTGCCTGTGACAAATATCTTCCGCGATAAGATTGTTCAAGAAAATCAACTTCCTATACAAAACGTGGCTTACTCAAACTGCTTCCGTCGTGAGGCTGGTTCATGGGGCAAGACAGTGCGTGGTCTCAACAGATTACATCAATTCGACAAAGTTGAAATCGTTGAAATCGCTCACCCTGACACATCATACGAAAGACTTGAAGCAATGAAAGAACACGTCGCTAACTTGTTACGCAAACTCGAACTTCCTTTCAGAGTGTTACGTCTCTGCGGCGGCGACATGAGCTTCACATCAGCAATGACTTACGACTACGAAGTATGGTCAGCAGCACAGGAATTATGGCTTGAAGTAAGTTCTGTTTCTAACTTCGAGACATTCCAAGCTAACAGAATGAAACTCAGATTCAAAGATAAAGATGGCAACATCCGTCTCGTCCATACATTGAACGGCAGCGCACTTGCATTGCCTCGTATAGTTGCAGCTTTGTTGGAAAATAATCAGTGCGAAGAAGGAATCAGAGTTCCTAAAGCACTCCAAAAATACACAGGCTTTGAAATTATTAAGTAAATTAAGCATAATATTGATATTGTTTTCATTGATGGCTTGTAACGAGCCGTCAATGAAACGTATTAATACTTTGGAGAAACGAGTCTCCAAGATAGAGAAGAAATACCAGGAAACTGAAACCGCATTCGATAAACTCGTGGCTGATTGTGCAGAATTCGACGAGTTTTTGAGAAAAAACAATACTCCAAAACCTGAAATGCAGCTTCTTCGAGCTTATCTTCAACAATATGAAGATGAACGTGTTGCAATGAAAGAAGATATAGAATTCTCTAAAACTCAAATCATTAATTTGAAAGATGATTTTAATGGAGGTCTTTATGATTCAGCACAAAGAGAAGAATATTTGAAATCAGAAGAAGCGGCGTTGAATACTACAGAAGCAAAATTGGATTATTTCCTCGATCGCTTCAAAAAACAAAGTGATTTTATTAAAGAAACAGAAAAACAATAAGTTACAATGAAGCTGTTGCGATTGTTTCTCGTTTTTTTTATCTCGATGATGTTTCAGATGTCAACGCTTAAAGCGCAGGTGCCTGTACCACAGCATCAGTCGAAATCGAATCAGTCTGTGCAGTCGCAACGACAAATCAATGAACAGCTTGCGCGTAATTTTTTCAATAACAAAGAGTATGATAAAGCGGTAGACTTGTATCAACAGCTTTATGTGGATTATCGTTACTATCATTATTTCTCGCAATACGTTGAATGTCTTATCTTTTTAGAGAGATTTGAAGATGCTGAAAAAGATCTTAGGTCGTTTGTGAAAAATGATAACACTACTAATAAGTGGAGGTCGACGGTTACTTTGTCTTATGTTCTTTTGAGAAATAACGAAAAAGATAAATCGGATAAGATTCTGAAAAAACTGATAAACGAATTGCCGGCAGATAAGAATGTCATTATTCAAGTCGCTAATGTGATGCGCGCAAGAAGTCTTGATGATTTCGCCATCATGTTGTACGACAGAGGTTCCAATATTTCTTCCATTGACTATAAATTTCTCATGGAGAAAGCTTTGACTTACCAAAATATGATGGATTTTACTAAGGCGACGGAATGTTATCTGCTTCAATTAGAGGAAAATCCAAATGATTATGAAGTTGTTAAGTCGAGGATGTCATACATGTTGAGATATAATATCGACGATGCTGTTGTTGACGACATGCGTTTCGCTTTGCTTAAAAAGGCACAGGAAAATCGTGAGAATGATATTTTTGCTGAGCTTCTGGTTTGGTTTGCTCTTCAGATGAAAGATTATGAAATAGCTCTGGATCAAGAGATTGCATTAGACAGACGTTTGGGAGATAGAGAGACTGATATTATATATCTTGCAAGAATTGCACGCGATAACGAACAATATGATATTTCACTTAAGGCCTACGACTATATTGTCAAGAAGTCTAGCGAAGGTGCTTTTTATGAAGATGCTGTAGTTGGAATGACAGAAGTACAATATCAGAAAATACAAATGTCGTATGTTGAAGAATCGCTTGATTTTTATTCTGATTTTGAGAAACGTATTGAAAAAGAATGTCTTGAACTTGGATTATCGGATAAGACAATACCTATATTAATTATACGCGCAGATATTTTGGCTTTTAAACTTAATGAAATAGAAAAGTCGATTGAGATATTGAACGATGCTTTGTCATTGAATATTTCAAAGTTAAATAAGGCGGAAGTCAAGATGAAACTCGCTGATATTTACCTTTTTAAGGAAGAAGTCTGGGAAGCGACATTGCTTTATAGCCAGGTGGATAAGTCGATGAAAGAGGAGCCTATCGGTCACGAGGCGCGTTATAAAAATGCGCAGCTGCGTTATTATATAGGCGAATTCGATTGGGCTTTGTCGGTCTTAAATATTTTGAAATCAGCGACATCTAAGCTTATTGCCAATGATGCTATGACATTGTCGCTGGTTATTTCTGATAATTTAGAATACGACACCATTGCTTTGCAGCGTCTGGCGAAAGCGGATTTTTACATATATCAAAAACATTATGAGCTTGCAAATCAAATGCTTGACTCTGTTAACGTATATAATCCTAACGAAGTGAGCATGCCGTATCTTTTGATGCGTAAGGCTCAAATCGCTATGGAAAATAATGATTATGAAATGGCGGATAGTCTTTATAAGCGTGTCTATCAAGGATATGCGGATAGTTATATAGCAGATGATGCTTTGTTGAAAGATGCTGTTTTGTTAGAAAAATATTTAAATAAAAAAGAAGAGGCGATGGAATGTTACGCAAAACTCATCGATGAATATACAGCGAGCGTTTATGTGGCGCAAGCACGAAATGCATATAGAAAAATACGTAGCAGCGTATCGCATACGCTGAATAATTAACAATTAACAGTTATGGAACAGAATCAATCATATAATAATTTAGTCAGACCTAAGAAGGCTTTAGGTCAGCATTTTCTTACCGATTTGAATATCGCAAGAAACATAGTCAATGCGATGTCTGATGATGTCAATGTTATCGTGGAAGTCGGTGCTGGAATGGGAGTGCTTACGCAATATATCATTCAGGATAATCTGGAAAAACTTCGTGTTGTTGAGATTGATACAGAATCTGTTGAATATCTGAAAAACGTTTATCCACAACTCGGCGATAATCTCATTCACGGCGATTTTTTAAAGACAGATTTAAGTAAGTTCGCTACAGAGAAAATTGGTGTGATTGGCAATTTCCCATATAACATCAGCAGTCAGATTTTTTTTCAAGTGTTGAAATATAGAAATCATGTTGATGAAGTCGTCGGTATGATACAAAAGGAAGTCGCTGAGCGCATCGCTGCTGGACCAGGAAGCAAGACTTATGGAATCTTGAGCGTATTGCTTCAAGCTTGGTATGATATTGATTATCTGTTTACAGTGCATGAAAATGTATTCAATCCGCCTCCAAAAGTGAAGTCGGCTGTCATCAGAATGAAACGTAATGACGTAAGTCAATTGGAATGCGACGAGAAGTTGTTTGTCACAGTCGTGAAACAGTCATTCAACCAAAGAAGAAAGACTTTGAGAAATTCTTTGAGAAGTCTGATTCCACAGGAAATCATACAAGACGAGATTTTCAACAAACGACCAGAACAATTGTCAGTGCAGGAATTTGTTGAGTTGACAAAGAAATTGAGTAAGTAAAGTCGCAATGTCTTGGAGACACAAAGATAAAAACTCTATGACTTTGTGTCTTTGAGACTTTAAGTCTTTATTTTTCATCTCGCGTTAAGCGAAACGTCTTGCATGTTTTTGATTGATTTGTTGGCGGTGAAGAAAGAAGCGAGGCTTCCGATTGTCGTAATGGTGAAGAAGACGAGAATGACATCGGTAAGTTGTAATGCCACAGGATATGCATCAATAACATAACTTCCGCCGTTGCCGAGGCGTATGAAGCCGAAATATTGCTGAGCCAAGACAGCGATGATTCCTAATAATAATCCTAATAAGCCGCCGACAACAGAAACTAAAAGACCTTCGTTGAAGAATATTTTCTTGATTAAAGTGGTGTCGGCTCCTATTGCCTTTAGGATGGAAATGTCTTTGATTTTATCTGTAATTAACATGCTTAATGCACCAATCATATTGAAGATAGCCATTATCAAGATGAATGTAAGTATAAGATAAACAGCGAGTTTTTCGGCTTTCATCATCTTATATAAAGTCTCCTGCTGCTCATATTGGTCGTAAACCTTATAATCTTCTCCAAGAATGTTTTTGATGTCTTCTTTGATTTTGTTTAACTGCCTTTTACCTTTAGCCTTTAGCCTTTCGTCATTGATAAACACTTCAACGTCAGTACACATTTCATTGTATTCTGTTAAATTTGCCAGCCAAGAGAAAGGTGCGAGCACAAGACGTTCGTCAACATCTTGTTGAGTAGAGAATACGTCGGTGACTATGAGAGTGCCGCTGTTGAAGCTGTTTTCGATGCTGAATGAAGAAGCGTTGCCGCGTTTCGGAGCGAAGACTTGTATTGAAGAATAAGGCTGGTAAATATTTATTCCCAGATAATATGCCATTCCTGCGCCGGGAATTCCGAAATTGATTCTGTCGTTTCTGATGATAAAAGTAGTGTCGCCTAAAATCGTCCCTTTTATTCTGTTGATTTTGTTGTAATCGTCAGGTACGCCTTTGACTTGTCCGATTTGCTGTTTGTTAGAATTCTTAAACAATACGTCTTCTGTTATGGTAGGGAAGACGTAGTCGATACCTTCGATGTTTTTGATTTTTTCAAAAGGGAAGTCGTTGGTATTTATTGTCTTGCCTTTTACGGAGCTTATGTTTAAGTCGGGAGAAAACTGATGTATCATATCGGAAATCACCGTGTTGAAACCATTGAAAACCGACAAGACGAATATCATAGCGAAGGTTGCTACACAAATGCTTACAATCGAAATCCAGGTGACTATATTGATAAGATTGTGGCTTTTCTTTGCTAAAAGATAACGCTGCGCTATGAATGAAGGGAGGTTCATTTAGAGTCAATAAGTCAATAAGTCAATAAGTTTTTAGAACTTTAGAATTCTAGAATTTTAGAATTAGTCCTTAAGAAGATGATCGATGTTTTCGATATAATCCAAAGAGTCGTCTTCGAAGAATTGGAGCTCTGGTATTATTCTGAGTTGATGTCTTACTCTGTCACCTAACATTTTGCGTAGGCTTTTTGACATTCCGTTGACTTCAGCAACGACTTTTTTCTTTTCCTCTTGTGCAGGACCGAAGATGCTGAGATATACGCGAGCGTATGACATATCGGTTGTTACATTGACTTTAGTAACGGAAATCATCACGTTACCATTAGCTTTTATTTCTCTTTGAAATATTTCGCTCAACTCTTTCATGAGGAGCTTTGATATTTTTTGCTGTCTCTTTGTTTCCATAATGCAAAAGTAATAAATTTTTGTTTAAGGTTTAAAGTTTAAGGCTTAATGTTTTACAAACTTTAACTTTCAGTTTTCAGTTCTTCATTCCTTGTTTTGAGTATCCATGATAATTGTTACTGGTCCGTCGTTGATGAGTGCTACGTCCATCATTGCGCCGAATTGTCCGCATTGCACAGGGCGTCCTGAAATGAGAGCTAATTGTTTTAAGAAGTTCTCGTACAAAGGGATAGCTTTTTCAGGACGGGCGGCTCTGATGAAGCTTGGGCGGTTGCCTTTCTTTGTCATGGCATGGAGAGTGAACTGACTTACGACTAAAAATGAGCCTTCAATTTGGTTGATGTCGAGGTTCATGGCATCGTTTTCGTCGGAGAAGATACGGAGTTTCGTTAGTTTGTTGCAAAGCCATTCTACGTCTTCTTCAGTATCGGCGTCTTCAATGCCGAGCAAAATCATCATGCCTTTACCTATTTTTGAAATAACTTCTCCAGCAACAGTCACTGATGCCTCGGAGACTCTTTGTATTACGATTCTCATATTTTTAATATTGCTAAGAGCATCGAGCGATGAGCGATGAGCTTTTTTGTTGCTCATGACTCACATCTCACAGCAACTGACAAAAATAACATTTATTCCCTACGTTTCCCATTTTATTCCCTACTTTTTTTCATACTTCATAACTGAATTTAAGCCTTCGACAAGTTTGGGCATCGAAATGTTCAATGTTTTTGGAGTCGCCAGAGGGGTGTTAAGGTTAAAAAGCCAACAGCCTTAGTTCAGAGGCCTCCGATGCGTTAGGGATTGGAGCGGCATCCTTTGCGAGCGATTCGGGGAACGAGTTTCGGGAAATGGGATTGGGATTTGGGGACGGGAACGAGTTTTGATTCCGTCTTCACTTCCCGACCCCGTTCCCAGATCTCGTCCCCAGTTTAGCGAGCAAAGATATAG
>JAZLAL010000049.1:0-6171 GCA_045613185.1 Bacteroidales bacterium
GATGAACGCGGTCTCAAATGGGCAGCTATCATTCCATTAGACACCGTTTATTCCTTCGACCCAATAGGTAATTTCGAGTTGACAGAAGAAGAGGAAAAACTCGTCCTCGGTCCACAAGGTGGTCTTTGGACAGAATGCGGACAGGTTCCTGGTTATGCTCATTACCAGCTTTTCCCTAAAGTATTGGTTCTCTCAGAAATAGGTTGGTCAGCTTACGAAGACAGAAACCTCGACTATTTCAAGAAGAGATTATACGACAGTCATTTGGAAAGACTTTATAATATGAACTTCGAGTTCAGAGTAGCACCACCGACAGTGAAATACGAAGACGGCAAACTCGTTGCTGAAAAAGACTACGACTTTTTAGTCATTCGTTACACCGACGACAAATCGACACCTACATTAGAATCAGCGGAATATACAGAAGCAATAACTACAGATAAACCAGAAAACTACCGCTTCGCTACATTCTACAAAGAACGTCCAAGCATCGCAAGAGGCGCACAAAACATTGATTTATATCATTATCAAAAACCAGCGACCACAATCACATCGAACGTTCCAATGGAACAAGACATCAACGTCTTGGTTGATTATAATATGAATACATATTGTAACACAGCGCGTCCTGTTGAAGCCGGCGATTATTTCTTATACACATTTGAAAATCCTGTCGAATGCGAAAAGATTTTAGTCGGAACCGGACACTACGGATTAGCAATCGTCGGACTTCCAAACGCTAGAATCGAATATTCTTACGATGGCGAAAACTTCATCAAAGGCGAAGACTTCGTTTATGATTACTTCGACGGTTACAAAGCAGAAATCCATCCAGAACAAGCAGTCAAGGCAGTTAAAATCGTCGTCACTGGAATAGGAGAATGCGAATATGCTATTTTACAAGACCTTAGGATTAATTCATAATTCATAATGCATAATTCATAATTGTAGAGACGTATCAATTACACCATTAAATAAACAATTGTAATTGCTGCGTCTTTTTGTTTGGGAACTGGATTTGGGGACGGGAACGAGATTTTTCTTTGCGTTCCTTTGCGTCTCTGCGAGAAAAAACAAAAGCCCTGAAAGGGCGAAACAAATATAGGATAAAGCAACGCCTTATTAGTTAGGAATTGAGGATATAAGGGTATGAGGAATTGAGGAATATCTCGCGTAGAGGCGCACGGACGTGCGACTATTTAATTAGGAATTATTGTTTGGTGTTTGCGACTTGGAATTATCAACTCCCAATGCGTTAGGGATTGAAGCGGCATCCTTTGCGAGCGAAATCGGGAACGAGGTTCGGGGACGGGAACGAGGTCACTGAGCTTGTCGAAGTGCCGAGGTCTGATTTTGAGAAGCGAGACGGGAATGGAGCGAGCAAAGATATAGCGGAAAGCCCGACGGCGATAGCCGGAACGCCCTAAAACAATTCATAATGCATAATTCATAATTCATAATTGTAGAGACGTATCAATTACACCATAAAAATAAACAATATGTAATTGCTGCGTCTTTTTGTTTGGGAACTGGATTTGGGGACGGGAACGAGATTTTTTTCTTTGCGTTCCTTTGCGTCTCTGCGAGAAAAAAATATTTTTATTTATAACTAAAAATTTAGTTGTATAATTAAAAAACATATTATATATTTGTATCGTTAATTCTAAAAAATATAATTCTATGGAAAATATAAAAGAACTCACAAAGGCAGAAGAACAAGTGATGCAAGTGCTTTGGAAGATTGAAAGCGGATTTGCGAATGAGATAATGGCTAACTTTCCGGAACCGAAACCGGCTTACAACACAGTGCTAACAATCGTAAGAATATTAGAGAAAAAAGGATTCGTGTCGCACGAAACATTCTGCAAGGCAAACAGATATTATCCTCTGATTTCAAAATCGGATTATTCTCATAACTCGCTCAGCGGATTAGTCAAAAATTATTTTAACAATTCATATAGCGAATTAGTGTCGGCTTTTACTCAGAAGGAAAGCTTCACGATAGAGCAATTGGAAGAACTTAAAAACATGATTGATAAAGCTTTAAAGAAATAACTATGATAACTAATTTGATATTGACATTTGTAGCGACAATGATTTTATATTTCGCTTACAAACTATTATTCCGCAACAGCAACAGATTCCAGCTCAACAGAATCGTCTTGCTTACGATTTCCATTTTCGCTTTCGCACTTCCTTTCATCAGAATAAACATTGAAGGACAGCAGTTTCAGGAAATGCCTTCATTTAAACAAGAAATGGATGTGATATTCTATAGCGACGCGATGATAGAAGTTCCGGTTGAGACAAAAACATTATCCATCACAGATATAATTTCATACTTATATATAATAGGTGTGGTTTTCTTCCTGATGAAATTCGTTTATAATATCGTCAAAATCCATAAGATCAAAGCAGGGAAGAAGATTGAGAAAATTGATAATGTTAATTTCATATATACAAATGAAAGTCATATTCCTTTCTCATTCTTAAAAAACATTTACATTCCTAAAGATAATCTCGATGAGATGATTATAAAACACGAGATGAGTCATGTGAAGAACCATCATTCCGTTGATGTCATTCTTATGGAAATAATGATTGCCTTCCAATGGTTCAATCCTTTCATCAGAATGATTAAGAACGAGTTGAAGAGCAATCATGAATTCATTGCCGACAGCGAAGCGATTAAGAATGAAGACGAAAAATCGAACTATATGATGTTATTGTTACAGCAGTGCACGGCTGACGACTTTAGCACGATAGCTAATAATTTCAGTTTTTTATTAACCAAAAAAAGAATTAGTATGATTACGAAAAATCAAAAAGTAAAGGGTTCGGTAATCAAGGTGTTACTGACTCTTCCGGTATTTGCATTGTTGATTTTGCTTAACACACAATGTGATAACACAAAACCTAACGATGGGAAACAAAAAGTTGTTGAAGTCAAAGCTGATGAAAACGCAGGTCAACTCTTGGGAACTATTTTAGATAGATTCACAGAAAAACCTATTGCACTTGCAACAATTTTATTGGAAAAAGATGGCAAAGAACTCTATTACACTACTTCCGATAAAAATGGAAGCTATAAAATAACAAGAATTAATGAAGGTGCTTATAATGTGAAAGTTAGTTGCGATGGTTATGAATCAGTCTCAATTAGAGCTGTTAATATTCCAGTTAAAAAACTCACATTCCAAGACTTCTGGTTGAAAAATAAAGAAGCATCAGCAGCACCCTCACAGGAAGTCGTTGTAGGTCAAGACTCTATTCACAGAGTCGCTGAAGTGATGCCACAATATCCAGGCGGACCAAATGAGATGATGAAATACATTCAAGAAAACATCAAATATCCTCAATCAGCGAAAGACAACAAGATTGAAGGAAGAGTATATGTTACTTTTGTCGTTGAGAAAGACGGCAGTATCACCAATGCAGCAGTCATGAGAGGCATTGACAAAGAATGTGATGCCGAAGCATTAAGAGTTGTTTCCTCAATGCCAAAGTGGACACCAGGACAACACAAAGGAGAAGTTGTAAGAACACAATTCACAATTCCTATTTATTATAAGTTTAATTAAAGGAAAGGCTACTTCGGTAGCCTTTTTCTCTCAGAGCCAAAATCCGTAGTCTGTTGACTATTAACAAAAAACGTTAAAATCTTTTATGTTTTTTTCTCTTGACAAAGGAGATTCTACTTCTTAAATTTGTATGACTAAAAATTAAAATTATATGAACGAGACAAACAGAATCGAGTATAAACTAGAATACAATTCAGACATTGATGTTGAGAAGGAAGTCATAGCTTTTTTAAATTACAAAGAAGGAGGCTACGTTTATTTTGGAACTTGTTGAGTCACTTGGCTCCGGAATACCTCGTATTTTGAAATCATATAGTAGAGACTGCTTTGTCTTTATGGAAAACTTTACAAGAATCATACTTCCAATAAATAGTACATACCTACAAACTACCCAGAAAACTACCCGGAAAACTACCCAGAAAACAGACAGAAAAATAATAGAATGTATTAAAAACAATCCTTACATCAGTCGTGTGGAGTTATCTGAATTATGTAATATTAGTCAAGACGGTATTAAATGGCAACTGAGAAAAATGCAAAAAGAAAATATAATTCGCAGAGTCGGTCCAGATAAAGGAGGATATTGGGAAATTATTTGATTACATCAACCAACCGCCAATTGTTAATTGCAAATTGTAAAATATACATTATCAATGTTTTACCCCCCCGAAAATTTTCAAAAACACTTGTTTTTTTTAAATAAAATTATAAACTTTGCGGAGAGAGTTAGGAGTGAGGAATTAGGAGTTAGGAGGAATGTAGAGACGTATCAATTACACCATAAAAAATAAACAATATGTAATTGCTGCGTCTCAAGAATGATGAATGAAGAATGAAAAATACAGAATGAACTCTGCGTTCCTTTGCGTCTCTGCGAGAAAAAAAGCCCTGAAAGGGCGTAATATATATAACGTACGGCATCGCCGTATGATAGGAGATAAAACCATGAAAAAACTACTACTTACAATAACGCTTATTCTCTGCGGAATGACATCTTTCGCGCAAAGCGATTATTCTGTCATTAAAGGTAATGTAGAGGAAAAGAATGTAAACATTACTATTATCAATACCAGCTTCGGCGTGAGTTCCGACGATAAAGGCGATTTCATTATGATGTTGCCTAAGATGGAAAATAAAGTCGGACTGTTGTTCTCCTGTATCGGTTATGAAGATACCTTAGTAAGCGTGATTCCGAATCGCGATACGATAAATCTTAACTTCAAGATGAAGGAAACTTCATATATGCTTGACGCAGTAGGAGTGGGCGCAGACAAGATAAGACATTACAGCGAACCAAGTTATGTTATATGTGACTTTGAAATTTATGACGATAAGGTCTTTATATTACAGAGAAAATGGAACACTTTGAAAGAATGCAGGATTTTGGTTCAGGATTTATGGCTTGATCCTATCGACACTATCAATATTCCGCAACATATTGAATCTGAAAAGATAATAACTGACTGCACTGAAAGTTGCCAGCTGATAGGGAAAGATTCTGTTTATCAGATTGTGAGAACAGATGATTCATACAAACTGATGTTTCCTACGGAAAAGGAACGCTATAACAAGGTATTGAATAATATTATTTTCTTGACTGATAAATACATTTATTTCAATGAATTGCTGATGGATGGATATATCTCCAATTTCTTCAGGATTAAAAAAGAATCCAAAGAAAAGGAGATGATGTTTGTTATGAATGATATGAAGACTTATAGAGACATTAAGGTTGAAAAACAATGGCATATAGACCATCCGATGATTGGCGGTGGTCCTAGTGCTGATGATTGGGAACGTTTTGTCAAGCTTAGTTGGTATCATACAAAAGACAATCATCTTGATATATTCGACAAAACCTTATATTATTTTGACCATTTCAATGGCAAAATACTTCGTTATGACGAGGGTATGTATAAGATTGGAGAATGTGAGATTACCTATCCAACCGAAGAAGACTTCTGGCGTTATAAGATATATAAAGACAAAGCCTTTGGAAAATTCTATACCATATTCGGTTCGGTTTTGAATGAAATTGATGTCGCAACAGGAAAGACGACAGCAATAACTAATGCTAACAGCTGGCTTACAGAAAAGATAATCATATACAAAGGAACACTCTATTCGGTAACGAAGAATAGTAACACCTTGAAAGAGTTTAAATCGTATATTGAAAGAATTGAATTATAAGCATTGAGCTACGAGCCATGAGCCTCGAGCAATTCGAAAAAAGCTCACAGCTCATAGCTCACAGCAAAAAAATAAAACCATGAAAAAACTACTACTCACAATCACACTTATTCTCTGCGGAATGACATCTTTCGCGCAGAGCGATTATTCTGTCATTAAAGGTAATGTAGCTGAAAAGAATGTAAACATTACTATTATCAATACCAGCTTCGGCGTGAGTTCCGACGATAAAGGCGATTTTATTATGATGTTGCCTAAGATGGAAAACAAAGTAGGACTGTTGTTTTCCTGTATCGGTTATGAAGATACCTTAGTAAGCGTGGTTCCTAATCGCGATACGATAAATCTTAACTTCAAATTGAAGGAAACTTCATATATGCTTGACGCAGTAGGCATAAAT
>JAZLAL010000050.1:0-2328 GCA_045613185.1 Bacteroidales bacterium
GTTGGATACCAATAAGAACACTTGGTTCTCAGATATCTCTGCGAGTTACACTCACAAAAAAATGGAGATTCGTTTAGATATCAATAATATCTTTGGAAAATCGAGTTACGAGCGTGAGTTTATTTCTTCCATTGAAAGAAATTATTATCGTTATACACTTCGTCCTCGCGAAGTGTTAGCAAAAGTTTCATTTACATTTTAATCTTCCAAGCCAGGCGGGAGCATCTGTGCCCGGCAATCATTATATACAAACAAATGAAAGAAAAAACATTGTTTCATCGGTTGCTCGATTCGTTAATTGAAGCAACGGAAATGGAAATACTCCCCATATTATAAATAAATATTCCTAATTGCGCCCAAAAGACAACCTTGGCAAAAGAAAATATTAGCATTTTTGCGAATTATTCAAATAATTATAATACCTTTGTATGACTTATTTGTTATACAATGAAAATAGAATTTGAAGATATAGCTTTGGAGGAACTCTATACCAATGGTTCGACAAATAGCGGTCGATATCGTAAACTTCCGAAAGATGTTGTTAAGCAATATGTCAAGGTTGTTAATTATATCAAGGCCGTTCGTCGTTTGGAAGATCTCTTTTACATCAAGTCGCTTCACTATGAAAAGAAGAAGGGAGATTTGAAGGGTGTAGATGCTGTATGGATAAACAAACAGTATCGTTTGTTCTTTTATAGTTCTCCAAATGATGAAGGAATTGTAGTAAATGCATTGTTGTTTGAAATATCTAAGCATTATGAATAAGGATAACATTACTCCGTTTGTGGCAACGCATCCTGGCGAAATGATAAAGGATGAATTGCGTGAAAGAAAACTCACTCAAAAGCAGTTAGCTCTTGAAACAGGTATCAAGCCCTCTGTATTGAGTGAAACAATTAATGGTAAGCGTCCTGTGTCTAAAAATATGGCTTTGGCTCTAGAACAGACTTTGGGTATTCCGGCAGATATTTGGATGAATTTACAGACTCAGTACGATTTGGATTCTGTCCGGATAGCTGAAGGTAATAATTTGCGTGAAACAGTATCTGTTACGATTCCCGTCAATGATCGTAATTTGCTGAAAGAAATTGCCCGAAAATTTGGATGGGCTTGTATGTTATAAGCTTTTTATTCCGCTAAGGTATTGTTTTTCTTCGTCCTCACACCTTGCTAAGGTTGTGGGGGCATTTTTGTTGGTACTCGGTATCTCCAATATCTGATTCTTCCATAAATAAAAAGTGTCTTTTTCGAAATATTTTTGAAAATGACACTTTTTTATTTTTACTTTTGCCTATATTCTGCGACATATAGGTAGAAACGAATAAAAATGGGAAAAGAAGAATTTGAGATATTAACGAAAAATATCCGAAGAAAGTTGCTTTCAGTGGCTCGGAACTTTCCTTTGCCATCGGAGATAGAAGCCGATGATGTGGTACAGGAAGCATTGGTAGCTCTGTGGGAACTTGTCGAACAGGATTATCCGATAAAGGATGCAGAAGCATTGGGCATCAAGATAACCAAGAACATTTGCGTATCGCATTATCGGAAAGCACATTTGGAAGTCCAGCCTTTGTCGCATGACAATTATATGGGTGGTATGGAAGCAACGGCTCTCACTGATACGGAAGACTTGAAGAAGATAAGGAAATCCATTTACGGGTCTTTGACGATGACCCAAAGAGAATATCTTTATCTAAGAAATGACGAAGGAAAGACGTTGGACGAAATAGCGGAAATCACAGGAAAACCCAAGACAAGCATTAAGTCGACCCTCTCTTCGGCCAGAAAACAAATGTTGAACTTGATAAAGAATCAATTATGATAGATATAAGAAATAAAGAAATTCGCAAGTCGTTAATCGCTAAGTATCTGGATGCAGAAACTTCGTTTGCCGAAGAAAGGATGCTTGTGGATTATTTCCTTAGTCACAAAGATGTGGACGAAGACGAACAAGCCTTTGTCAAAATGATTCGAATGGAAAATATCCAAACTAACCTACTTTCGGATAAAGGTGTAGAGGAATATGATAGAATCGTCAGTGAGACAAAGCAAGAATCCAAGCGGATTCCTTTGCGCAGGATGATTTGGGTAGGTGGTATAGCTGCTTCAATTGCCTTGTTCTTTATGCTGTCTCCAGTTTTCACATCTCCCAAAGTGAACACGATGGAAATAGCACAATGCATCCAGCAAGTCATAAATTTGCCAATGGATGAAATTGCTTCCATTACAGCAACTCCAGTAAATGATTATGTTTGGGTGAAAGCAGAGTTGAAAGATGGAACAACAAAAACATTTATTATGAGTGAAAACAAGGGAACAACCTCTTTA
>JAZLAL010000051.1:0-8094 GCA_045613185.1 Bacteroidales bacterium
CCCAACTCGAATGGTGGTGCCACGGCAAGCCTCACGGATGCCGTAGCTGAGATTATACACATTGCACCAGTACAGATAATGCTGACGCTGGAAGTTTGGAGTCCTTTTCAGGTACATGCGTAGCACTATTTTGAGCAGTAAATGTTAAAAAATAGTGGTATGAAATCAACAAAATCTTATCCCATCGTATTGTCCATCGCTGGTTCCGACTCCTCGGGCGGTGCTGGAATTCAGGCTGATTTAAAGACCTTTTCCGCCCTCGGTGTGTACGGCGCTACTGCCATCACAGCAATAACGGCACAAAATACATTAGGCGTTTTCTCTCAATTACATCTCGACCCAAAACTCGTCTATGAACAGATATGCTGCGTCATGGATGACTTGCATCCTTCCGTCGTGAAAATAGGTATGTTGGCTAATGCCGAAATAATTCATTCCGTAGCAGATGCGCTCAGTAAATATAATGTCACAATCGTGCTCGACCCGGTGATGGTGTCAACATCAGGACATAGATTGTTGTCGGTAGAAGCTCGTGATGTCATAAAAGAAAAACTTCTTCCAATCTCATCTATCATAACGCCTAACATCCCGGAAATTATAGAGTTGACTAATATGCCTCTTTCAAATATGGCAGAAAAAGAAACGGCGGCAAAGCATCTTCTTAATCATGGCGTTAAATACGTGCTTCTCAAAGGCGGACATGAAGAAGGTGAAATTAAAAAAGATTACCTATTTTTTAATGGTCTAAAGGCTAAAGACAAAAGTCTAAAGTCGGAGTCTGTCTCGATGTTAGAATTCTCTTCTGAAAGTATCTCAACCAAAAACACTCATGGAACCGGCTGTACCTTGTCGTCCGCAATAGCATCATTCATCGCAAAAGGCGATTCTATAGAAGAATCTGTCGCGAAAGCAAAACAATATGTCTCTGACGCAATATCTCATGGCGCTGATGTCAATATCGGTAATGGTCATGGCCCGATAAACCATTCTTTTAATCCTCAAAAAATGATAGTGTTATGAATCTGAAAAACGTACATTTACAATTTATTACGCATTATACCGAGAAATATTCCTATATCGATTCTGCAAAAATAGCATTGGAAGGCGGATGTCGCTGGATTCAACTAAGAATGAAAGACGCCGACGAAAGTCTGCTGGAAGAGACGGCTCTCATTGTTCAGAAAATGTGCAAAGAATACGGAGCAACTTTTATCATCGACGATAATGTTCATCTCGTAAAGAAAATAAATGCCGATGGCGTACATCTTGGCAAAAACGACATGCCTGTATCAGAAGCACGCAAAATCTTAGGCGACGACTTCATCATCGGTGGAACAGTAAATTGTTTTGAAGATATTTTAAGCCAATGGTCAATGGTCAATAGCCAACAGTCAACAGTCAACTATTTCGGTTGCGGACCGTTTCGTTTTACTTCTACAAAGAAAAATCTCGCTCCGATATTAGGTCTCGAAGGGTATGAAAATATCATCAGCAATATGAAGAGAAACAATATCAACATACCGATTGTCGCAATAGGTGGAATAAATAAAGATGATATTTCTGACATCTTAAAGACAGGTGTCGATGGCATAGCGTTGAGCGGCAGTATTTTAAGAGCGGAAAATCCGATAGAAGAAATGAAAGATATTGTGAAAATATTAAGCATAAATAAATCAAACTATTAATTAAAATTTAAAAATATGAAATCTGATTTGAAAATTTCATATCCAAGCTCGGAGAAGGTTTATGTTAATGGAACAATACATCCGAGTGTGAGTGTAGGCATGCGCATGGTGACGCAGATGCCAACGGTTTCTATTAAAAATGGAGAGCGTATAGAAAGAGCAAATCCGTCTGTTTATATTTATGATACTTCCGGACCTTATGGCGATAATAATATCGACATCGATTTGGAAAAAGGTCTGCCACATTTGCGTGAGACTTGGATTAAAGATAGAACCGCAAAAGACAATAATGTTTGTCAGATGTATTATGCAAAAAAAGGCATCATAACTCCGGAAATGGAGTATGTGGCAATACGCGAAAACATGAATTGTCAGATGCTTGGCATCGACACTCATATCACTCCGGAATTTGTTCGCGATGAAGTCGCCAATGGCAGAGCCGTCATTCCGGCAAATATCAATCATCCAGAGGCAGAACCTATGATTATAGGCAGAAACTTCCTGACCAAAATCAATGCTAATATCGGCAATTCGGCAACCACATCAAGCATAGAGGAAGAAGTGGAAAAGGCGATATGGGCTTGCAAATGGGGCGCTGACACCATTATGGATTTGTCAACAGGTCCTGATATTCATGAGACCCGAGAGTGGATATTGCGTAACAGTCCGGTGCCAATCGGAACAGTGCCAATCTATCAGGCGATGGAGAGGGTGAACGGCAAAGCAGAGGACCTCACATGGGATATATATCGTGATGTGCTGATAGAGCAATGTGAACAAGGAGTAGATTATTTTACCATACATTGCGGAATAAGACTAAAGAATATTATGCTTGCTGCTGAACGACTTACGGGAGTGGTGAGCCGTGGCGGAAGCATCATCTCGAAATGGTGTCAGACACATCAAAAGGAGAGTTTCCTTTATGAACATTTTGATGATATATGCGATATCGCTGCGAGATATGATGTAGCGCTTTCTCTCGGTGACGGCTTGAGACCAGGAAGTATTTACGATGCCAACGACGCTGCTCAGTTCGCTGAGTTGGATACGATGGGAGAACTAGTCGAAAGAGCTTGGGCTAAGAATGTTCAGGTGTTTATCGAAGGTCCTGGACATGTGCCTATGCATAAAATCAAGGAGAATATGGAACGTCAGATTGAGAAATGCCATAATGCGCCATTCTATACTTTGGGACCTCTCGTGACTGATATTGCTCCGGGCTACGACCACATCACTTCGGCTATTGGAGCGGCGCAGATAGGATGGTATGGCACTGCGATGCTT
The DNA here is from genome assembly GCA_045613185.1 of Bacteroidales bacterium. Taxonomy (GTDB): domain Bacteria; phylum Bacteroidota; class Bacteroidia; order Bacteroidales; family F082; genus Limimorpha. The sequence goes on from JAZLAL010000051.1 coordinate 2,970, forward strand.
TGCTATGTCACTCCTAAAGAACACCTTTCGCTTCCTAATAGAGAAGACGTCCGTGAAGGCGTTGTCGCCTTTAAATTAGCGGCTCATGCTGCTGATTTGGCGAAACAACATCCAGGAGCGATGGTACGCGATAATGCGTTGAGCAAGGCGCGTTATGAGTTCCGATGGAAAGACCAGTTCAATCTGAGTTTAGACCCGGAGAGGGCTTTGGAATACTACAAATCTTCAAACAATGTCGGAGGCAAATACTGCACAATGTGCGGACCGAACTTCTGCGCAATGAAGATAAGCCATACATTATGTGACGAATAATAGAATTATAAATAAAATTAATAACCTATCAACGAACGATTGAAAATGTCATACACAAATTCCAAAGTAGAGACGTTTCAATGTTTCTTAAAAAATAAACTCACATTGAAGCGTCTCATGAGATTATGACAAATTCTGTTGTCCGTTGACTTAAAAAATAAAAATTATGATAGAACAAAAAGTATCACAAGGTATTATCAGTACCTATTTCAGCAAGTTAGAAAAGAATTTGGAATTAGATGTCGCTATTGTTGGTGGTGGCCCTTCTGGTATTGTAGCAGCGTATTATCTCGCGAAAGCTGGTAAGAGAGTCGCTTTGTTCGACAGGAAATTATCTCCAGGCGGAGGCATGTGGGGAGGAGCGATGATGTTCAATCAGATTGTGGTGCAAAAAGAAGCCCTCGACATCATCAAGGAATTCGACATCAACTACGAACAATACAACGACGATTTGTTTGTCATGGATTCTGTTGAAAGCACATCAGCATTGCTTTACAAGGCAGTACATGCCGGCGCAACGATTTTCAATTGTTATTCTGTTGAAGATGTTGTGTTTAAAGAAAATAAGGTGAGCGGCGTTGTCGTCAATTGGACACCGGTATTGAGAGAAGGACTTCATGTTGACCCACTCAATATCATGGCAAAATGCGTTGTCGATGGCACAGGTCATGACAGTGAAATGTGCAAGACGGTAGCACGCAAAAATGGAATACGTCTCGCTACCGATACCGGCGACGTTATTGGCGAGCGCTCTTTGGATGTCGTAACAGGCGAGAATGAAGTTGTGAATGGAACCAAGGAGATTTATCCTGGACTCTACGTCTGCGGTATGGCAGCATCAGCCGTCAGCGGCACGCCACGCATGGGACCAATCTTCGGCGGAATGCTGATGTCGGGAAAGAAAGTAGCAGACCTTATTATTGAAAATTGAAAAAGCTTTGAGCTTGGAGCAGTGAGCTATGAGCATTTTAGACAACTCGTGGCTCACGGCTCATAGCTCGTAGCAAAATTTTAACAACAATGAAACTAATTGCAATAACGAAACCATATTGTGAAAATGACGAGGCTGCTTTCATCAGGAAGCTGTTTGAGAGCGGCTTCGACATTGTTCATCTGCGAAAACCAGAAGCGGACATAAATTATTGTCGTGCTCTATTAGAGCAACTTACGGAAGAAGAAAGAACGAAAATAATTGTCCACGACTATCATATTTTGTATGAAGAATTTTTTTTGAAAGGGATTCATATAAATAAAAATGTCACGACATTACCAGAAGGCTATCAAGGATTTAAGACCCGTTCGTGTCATTCTTTAGAAGAAGTTGAGATGTATAAAAACCATTTTGATTATGTCTTTCTCAGTCCCATTTTCGACAGCATTTCGAAGGTTGGGTATAAGTCGGCATTTACAGAAGAGATGCTGAAAGAAGCAAGTGATAAAGGCATCATCGATGAGAAAGTCGTAGCCTTAGGCGGCGTCACCTTTGACAAGATACCATATTTAAAAGAGTTGAATTTCGGTGGAGCAGCGATGATGGGGAGCTTGGTTGGGAATTAGGAATTAGGAATTGTTTTTTTTAACCATTGAACTAAGGCTGTTGGCTGTTGAACTTTTTTAAATAGCCGTGAGCTTTGAGCTATGAGCCGTGAGCAATGTATAATTCCTCTGCGTTCTCAGCGTCTCTGCGAGAGGTTTTTTAAAGTCAACAAGACTATAAGACCACAAGTCAACAAGTTTTAGTTAGGAGTGAATTTTAATTCCCTCAAATCCTTAGATCCTCAATTCCTTAGTTCCGTGTTAATCAGATTGACGACAACCTTAACCATGACGTCTTTCTCTTCAGGACGACTTTCTGCAATCATCAGAGTGATAGCGACTAAAGTGCCATTGCTGATTCTTTTGGAACCATCAGAATTATATAAAATGCCATTATTCTGCATAAACCAAAGAAACAAAGTTGCAGCAATACGTTTGTTGCCATCGCTAAAAGAATGGTTCTTCGTCACTAAATAAAGCAACATCGCGGCTTTCTCTTCAACGGAAGGGTAGAGGTCAGCACCATCGAAAGTCTGATAAATCTGCCCGATAGAGCTTTTGAAAGAATCGTCTTTTTCATTTCCGAACAACCAACTGCCGCCGAACTTTTCTTTAAGATTCTGAATAGTTAGAATAGCATTGTCGTAAGTAGCGATGAATTTATTTTCAGAAGTCGTTTTCTCGATTTTAAGTTTCTGATAATCATATCTATCGAGAGTGTCTAAAGCATAAGTGTAATCTGTCACTACATTTATCAAATCCAGATTTTCTTTGTTTGACAATTCCAGTTGCGAACTAATTGTGCGACCGAGAATACGAACTAATTGAGAAAGCTCTTCATATTTCTGTTGAGTTATTTTATCATTGATAGCATAACCTTTTATCAGATATTCTTTAAGAATTTTATTAGCCCAAATCCTGAATTGAGTGCCACGTTTGCTTTTAACACGATAACCCACTGAAATTATTACATCTAATGTGTAAAAAGCTACTGCTTGCTTTACATCATCAACACGCATTTTTTGCGTGTTGTTTTTTTTAGGTAATTCCCCTTCTGAGAAAACATTATTAATATGCTTTCTTATAGTTTTCTCATCTCTGTCAAACAATATTGCCATTTGGTTTGCAGACAACCAAACAGTTTCTCCTTGAAGATTTACGTTAATTCTGGTGTTGCCATCTTCCGATTGATAGATGACAATATCACCACTGTGATTTGTAATGTTTTTCATAATATCTTGGTATTTTAAAATTTTGATTCTCATCCACAAAACTACAATCACATCATCCTTTTGTCAAGCGTTTGTAAAGTAAATATTTCGGTTTTGACAATTTTTAACATAAAATCATGGAAATATTAAGAAATGATGTTAATGTTTTTTAAGATTATTTTGTTATAAAACAATAATTTACATACGTTTTATTCATTATCTTTGCATTAAAAAATGAGACAAGAAAACCAAAATTTAGAGTACAAACGAAACTGGAACGACGAGTATCTGAAATGGATTTGTGGTTTCGCTAATGCCCAAGGAGGTAAAATATTTATTGGCGTTGATGACGATGGAAGCATTTATGGAATAAAGGATTCCCACAAACAAATGGAAGATATTCCTAATAAGGTCGTTTCGTTTTTAGGCATTGTTGTAGATGTGTATCTTCATCAGAGAGAAAACCTTGAATACATTGAAATAATCATACCGCCAAGCAATGTCCCTATTTCTTATAAAGGCATTTTCTATTATCGTTCAGGAGCAACAAAACAAGAGTTGAAAGGGGCTGCACTTCAACAATTCATCTTAAAAAAGATGGGACGTTCTTGGGATGAAATCACATGTGATAATGCCAAAATAGAACACATCGATAATGAAGCGGTAGAATACTTTGTAAAGAAAGGTGTCAACGCAGGAAGACTTCCTGAAAGTGCAGCTTATGACTCAACTGAAACCATTTTAAGAAATCTTGATTTAATGGACGAAGATGGCAATATTCGTAATGCTGCAATTTTGCTTTTTGGCAGACAATCATCACGTTTCTTTTCTTGTATAGAATTTAAAATAGGACGTTTTATAGATGAGTCAGAATTGATAAATCAAGATGTCATTACAGGCAATCTTATCCAAATGGCAGACAAGGTTATAGAAATACTTGATAATAAATATCTGATACGTCCGATTCATTATGATGGCTTACAGCGGATTGAGCCTCTGGAAATTCCCAAAGATGCATTACGAGAAATTGTGTTCAATGCCATAATTCATAAAGAATATCCAGGATATTCCACGCAGATGAGAATCTATAATGACAGAATATGGCTCTGGAATTTCGGAGGTTTACCAGAAGGTATTACGTTTGAACAGTTTATGAGTGAGCATAGTTCATGCCCGAGAAATCGTCTTATTGCAAGGATATTCTATTTGGCAGGATTCATTGAGTCATGGGGAAGAGGCATAAATAAGATAAAAAAAGAATTTTCAGAAAACGGAATGGAAGTTCCTATATATAAGGAAGAAATGGGAGGTATGTCTGTGTATATAAAAAGAAGAGTAAGCAATGTTAACTCAAATGAAGTGTCACAGAAAGTGTCACAGAAAATGTCACAGAAAACGTCACAGAAAATAATAGATATGATAAAAGAAAATCCTTATATATCAACTCAGGAAATGGCGAATACTATTGGAATTGACAGAAGGAATATAGCTCGAAACATAAAGAAATTACAAGAAAAAGGCATCGTTAAACGTATTGGTCCCGACAAGGGAGGATATTGGAAAATTGTAAATTATAAAGATTTATAAGAGTAAATAGATTTTTTCAACCATCAAAACAGCTTGTTGTCTCGTAGTCTTGTAGACTTGTAGACTTTTTTTTCTTATCTTTGCCACACAATATTTAACACTTTTAACATTTAAACAAATACTAAAAAACAGAAATATCTTAAACTGACATATTATTATTAATCATAGCGTTTGCTATTTGTTCGGTAACGTCCTTGAAACCTGAGAAATTTCAAAAAATGCATTAACTCGAACAAGTCGTGAATGTCTGCGCTTATAGCGTGGGCGTGACTTGTTTGTTAATGCGGGCAGTTCTCAGGGCCTCAGGACGTGGACAAGATTATCGCCCACGTTTTTTTGTGCTCTGCAGAAAAGCCCGTTTTGCCAAATAAGTAGCCGCTCACAAAACGAAAGCGCATGAGTACCAAGTTCTTCAATAACGAACTTGGCAATACACTTTTCGATAAATTGAAAGGTATTGCCAGCGGTATGTCGTCTTT
>JAZLAL010000052.1:0-23305 GCA_045613185.1 Bacteroidales bacterium
GTTCGTTTGCGGCGTTAACGAAAAAACATACGTTAAAGGAACTCAATTCGTTTCTAACGCTTCATGTACAACAAACTGCTTAGCTCCAATCGCTAAAGTTTTACACGACAACTTCGGTATCGAAAGCGGTTTGATGACAACTGTTCACTCAGTTACAGCAACACAAAAAACAGTCGACGGTCCATCATTGAAAGACTGGCGTGGCGGTCGCGCAGCATCAGGTAACATCATCCCTTCATCAACAGGCGCTGCTAAAGCTGTTGGTAAAGTTATTCCTGAATTGAACGGCAAACTCACAGGTATCTCAATGCGCGTTCCTACATTAGACGTTTCTGTTGTTGACCTCACAGTTAACCTCCAAAAACCTGCTTCAAAAGAAGCTATCTGCAAAGCTATGAAAGAAGCTTCAGAAGGTGAACTCAAAGGCGTTCTCGGTTACACAGAAGACGCAGTCGTTTCTTCAGACTTCTTAGGCTGCACATTGACATCTATCTTCGATGCTAACGCTGGCGTTTATCTCACAGATACTTTCGTAAAAGTCGTTTCATGGTACGACAACGAAATCGGTTATTCAAATAAGGTGTTAGACCTTATCGCACATATGGCTACAGTTAATGGCTGATGACGAAAGTCTAAGGTCTAAAGTCTAATGGATTTTAGAATAAAGACTAAAAAATAAACTCATTTTTATTACCGCATGGAATTTTATGTTCTGTGCGGTAATTTTTTTGTGACTAAATTTTTAACGTAAATGTTAATTAAAAATTAGAAATAAGCGTTAAATGTTGTTAAGAAATGTAAATTGGTTCTGATAAAAAGATGCTGTTTTTGATTGATTTGTGAGGTAAGTAAAATATAATCAATGAATTACCCCCCCCGATTTTGTTAAAAAATATTTGGATTTTTGAGTTTAATTTATAAACTTTGCAGAGACAAAATAAATAGGGGTCTTTAATTATGGGAATAATGTGGTTCTGCCCAAATTAAAGAAAAAAGTTAATAAATAGAACTCGCTTAAATAATATGATTATGAAAAAGAAAGCTAAATTTTTCAGAGATGCTGCTTGGGCGCAGCTTAAAGGTAACTGGGGACATGCCGTGTTGTTTACATTGGTATTTTTTCTTATTAATATTGCATTAGGCACTTTCGGTGTGATATCAGAATTAATTTCTGCTGGTGTAATATCAGGAGTGGTTGATTCTCTTTGGTTGGATCTATTGGATTCTCTTTTATCCATTTTTATTTCATTCCCATTGTCGTATGGCTTATCAGTGTCATTCCTTGGATATGTGCGTACAGGTAATGATCTGACCATAGGTGGAATGTTTGATGCTTTTAAAGCTAACTACGGACGTACGATAGGTATTGGCCTTTTGATAGGGGTTATGTGTGTTATAGGATTTATATTGCTGATAGTTCCTGGCGTGATTTTAGCTATTGCGGTTAGTATGTCCTTTTATATTTTAAAAGACAATCCTGAATTGGGAGTCATTGATGTTATAGAACGCAGTATAAAAATGATGAAAGGACATAAAATGGAATATTTCTGTTTGTGTCTTTCATTTATCGGATGGATAATTCTTGGAATTCTTACGCTTGGCATTGGCTTTATGTGGATATATCCATATATTTGCACGGCAGATGCTCATTTCTACGAATATGTAAAGGAAGATTATGAAAGCCGTGCTAATGTCTAAGGTCTAAAGGATTTTAGAAATTTAGAAACTCAGAATCTCAAAGTTGGGGTTCTGAGTTTTTTTATTATTTAATATTTGTATCGTGTTTAAAAATATTTAACTTTGCAATTTGTTATTAAATTATTTAAATTACAAACGGACTCTATTATTGATAATCAAAACGTAATGAGTCTACTTTAAAAACATTTTTTATGAAAAAGTATTTTATTTTATTAGCTGTCGTGACATTTTTGATGTCATGCGGCAAAACAGAAAAACCAACAGTTGTTACATCTGATGTTATGCAAATCACAGAAACATCAGCAATGTGTTCGGGTAAAGTCGAATCTGATGGCGGCGCAGAAGTGACAGCGAAAGGCGTCTGCTGGAGCAAAGAACAAAATCCTACAATCGACGATAGTAAAACAACAGAAGTTGGTGGAGTAGGAGAGTTTATGTCAAATATCCTTGACCTCGTTCCCAATACCAAATATTACGTCAGAGCTTATGCTACAAATGAAGTCGGAACAGCATACGGCGAAGAAAAAAGTTTCACAACATTAGAATCAAATAACGAAGAACCAGAAAATCCTGAAACTCCAGAAGAACCAGAAACACCAGAGGAACCTGAAACACCAGAGGAACCTGAAACTCCAGAGGAACCAGAAACTCCAGAAGAACCAGAAACTCCAGAGGAACCTGAAAATCCAGAAGAACCTGAAACTCCAGAAGAACCAGAGACTCCAGAGGAGCCAGAAAATCCAATTGTTCCTGAAGAACCTGAAGAAAACATAAATGGTTTTTCTTATGTCGACTTGGGTTTGCCAAGTGGTTTGAAATGGGCAACACATAATGTCGGAGCATTTGAACCACAAGAGGTAGGAACATATTTCTCATGGGGAGAACTTAAGACTAAATTGGTTTTTACTGCATCAGGTTGTAGCACTTATGGCGTTGAAATGGGTGATATTTCTGGCGATGTGAATTATGACGTCGCAGCATCATCATGGGGTGGAACATGGAGAATGCCAACAGAAGCAGAAGTGAAAGAACTGATTGCAAATTGTACATTCGAGTGGGTGTCGCTGAATATTTACATGCAAGGTTGTATCGTGACAGGTCCTAATGGCAAACAGATATATCTTCCTTCAGGTGGTTTTATTACAGAATCAAATGTTAGTTTCGCTGATGCGGAAGCTGCTTATTGGACATCAACACCTGATACATCTAACGGCGATTGGGATTATGCGACATTCTTCTATGTCTATAACAACAATTTCTGCAACAGAGGCTGGATGAGCCGATATGTAGGAATGTTGATTCGTCCAGTTTCGGAATAAAATGTAGAGACGTCACACTGTGGCGTATGAAAATAAATAAAATAGAGACGTCATATTTTTATGGCGTCTTTTTTCTTAATTTTTTTTAACTTTTCCTATTGATTTTCGTAAAAAAGCATATTAACTTTGCAAGTTCAAATACGGAAAATATGAATTATCCTGACACTTATTCCAAGGAAGAGCAGCTCGAAATGGATAGGCAGTACGAATTATTGCTTGAAGCATGGACGAGCGAAAAAAAAGAAGCTGATGTAGAACTTGTTAGAAAAGCTTACGAATTTGCAGCATTGGCTCATAAAGACGCTCGACGTAAATCGGGCGAGCCTTATATCTTCCATCCAATAGCAGTGGCAATCATTGTGGCTAAGGAAATAGGAATGGGTGCGACATCAATAACGAGTGCGCTTTTGCATGATGTGGTCGAAGATACAGATTATACCGTAGAATATATTTCGCAAGAATTCGGTCCTAAAGTGGCTCGTGTGGTGAAGGGACTTACCAAACTCAGCACCATTGATTTTCAGAATAGTATAGAAAGTATTCAGGCGGAAAATTATCGTAAGATAGTGAATACCATGTCGGAAGATATACGCGTGATTCTTGTGAAGCTCGCTGACAGACTGCATAACATGAGGACATTGGAGTCGATGGCGCATCATAAACAGCTGAAAATAGCTTCTGAAACGGTGTCGTTTTACGCACCTCTCGCATTCCGTCTCGGATTGTTCGCCATAAAATCTGAACTCGAAAATCTTTGTCTTAAATATATAAATCCTCAAGTTTATGAATCTATATCGTTGCAAATTAGTGAGATAAGAGATAGTAAAATCAAAGAGCTTGAAGAATTTATCGTTCCAATCAAAGAAGAATTGGATAGGGAAGGGATAAAGGCAGAATTGAAAATCATTGAACGAAGTCCTAGTAGTTTGTGGGAAAGAATGCGTAAATTCGGTCTTTCTTTAGATGAAATTTATGATGCTTATGTGCTGAGAATTATAATCGATTGTCCTGTTGAAATTGAAAAGATTCAGTGTTGGCAGACTTTCGGCGTGATGACAATGTTTTATCGTCCAAATAATTCAAGGTTGAGAGACTGGTTGTCATTTCCTAAGACAAATGGTTACGAGTCGATACATGCTGTATTTATGAGCAAGCAAGGCAACTGGATTGAGACACAGATTAGAACACAAAGGATGAATATCATCGCTGAGCGAGGCGTGATGGCTTACCTTAAATATAAAAATGATGTCAATGCAGCGGAAAACAGCCTTAAGTTATGGCTCGACAATGTTATAGACCTTACAAACTCCAGCGATTCTTCTGCAATAGAATTTATAAATAGCTTTAAACTTGACTTATTTAGCGACGAGATTTTCGTCTTCACTCCAAAAGGCGAAATGAAAAGCATGCCGAAAGGCGCGACAGTCCTCGACTTCGCGTATATGATTCACAGTGAGATTGGTAATCATTGTATTGGTGCAAATGTTAATAAGAAGTTAACAACAATAGATTACGTCCTTAACATGGGCGACCAGGTGGAAATCATTACTTCTCAGCATCAACATCCTCATGAAAATAGCTTTGATTTCTTGGTGACTTCATTGGCAAAAACACGTCTTAAAGCTGGAATAAAAGATTATAAACGTTCGTTTAAGGAAGACGGAAAAGCTAAACTGCAAGAATATTTTGATAAGTTGAATGTGGAATTTACAAAACAAAACAGAAATATTGTGGCAGAAAAGCTTGGCTTGGCTGGACGTATAGACTTATATTATAATGTGTCGATAGGTAAATTCACATTCCAAGATATTGAACCTATTTTCAAAAATGCACAGAATGGTTCTAATACCTTATTAAAGATATTGACATTTGGATTAGTAGGTTCCGCATCATCTAAGTCAAAGTCAGTGTCAGAGTCAGTGTCGGAGTCGGAATCAAACGATTTAGGATACACAATATCAACGTGTTGCAATCCTATTCCTGGCGACGATGTCGTGGCAATAACATTCCCGAACCAGCCTGTTCAGTTGCATCGTCCAGACTGTCCGAAGGCTATAGAACTGATGTCGAAATATGGCAAAAATATCGTCAAGGCGAAGTGGCAGTTCTCGGAAGACATTGCTTTTATGGCTACGTTGAAAATATCCGGCGTCAATAAATTTGGCTTTGGTACGGAATTGTTCGCAGTCCTTAGTGATGGATTCAAGCTAGACCTTTATTCCATTAAGATGCAGAGCGAAGGCGGAATGGTCGATGTTACCGTGTCATTTTATGTTAAAAATTTACAACAATTGGAGTCAGTTATAGATAGTTTAAGAAAAATGGAACTGGTCAAAAAGGTGATGAGAATTGAAAGAAACCTTGACAGTTAATCACTTACTTTTTTTGAAAAAAATAATTCTTTTCTTTGCTTGACGTACTAAGATTTTTACTAATTTTGAACGCTAAATAGGAATTGCAATTCTAGATTTTGTCAAAATCTCCAGATCGCGAGTGATATTTAGCATAGTTTTTTTGTAAATTATTAAAAATCAATAAAGAATTATGGCAAAAATAGATTTGCTTCTTGGATTGCAGTGGGGCGACGAAGGTAAAGGTAAAGTCGTTGACGCTCTTACTCCTCATTATGATATTGTAGCTCGTTTTCAAGGCGGCCCAAATGCTGGCCACACAATCGAGTTCGACGGTAAGAAATTTGTCTTGCATACAATTCCTTCCGGTATCTTTAACGAAAAATGTATCAACGTCATTGGTAATGGCGTTATCATCGATGCTAAGATTTTCAAAGATGAAATCGACAAACTCGCAGAAAGCAACATCGACATTAAAGATAGACTTCTGATTTCCAATAAGGCTCATCTTATCGTTCCAACACATCGCGCTCTCGATGCTGCTAACGAAAAAGCACTTCAAAAGAATAAAATCGGTTCTACTTTAAAAGGTATTGGACCAACTTATACAGACAAGACAGCTCGTCGTGGTCTCCGTATCGGTGACATCGCTGCTGACGACTTCAAGGCTCGTTATGAGAGACTTAAGAACACTCACCTCGCTCAAATCAAAAACCTTGACTTCGATATGAGCACTCTCACTCTCGATAATATGCCTTTTGAACAATATGAAGAAGAATGGTTCAAAGCTATCGAGTTCTTGAAACAATTCCAATTCATCGAAAGTGAATATTTTATCAATAAATCTATAGCAGAAGGCAAACGCGTTTTAGCTGAAGGCGCACAAGGAACTCTCTTGGACGTCGATTTCGGAAGCTATCCTTTCGTGACATCATCATCAGCTATTGCAGCAGGCGCTTGTTCAGGCCTCGGCGTTGCTCCAAGCAAAAATCGGTAAGGTTTACGGTATCTTCAAAGCTTACTGCACACGCGTAGGTACTGGTCCTTTCCCAACAGAATTGTTCGACGAAGTAGGTGAACAATTACGCAAGAACGGTCACGAATTCGGTTCAACAACAGGCCGCGCTCGTCGTACTGGCTGGCTCGACCTCCCAGCTCTTAAATATGCTGTTATGCTCAACGGCGTCACCGACCTCATGATGATGAAATCTGACGTAATGGACGACTTCGAAGAAATTAAAGCTGCTACAGCTTACAATTACAAAAACGAAGAAATCGACTTCCTCCCATTCGACGCTTGTACACAAACAATGACTCCAGTCTTGAAATCATTCAAAGGATGGAACCAAAAAATAGAAAAAGATATTCCTAGCGAATTAAACGATTATATCGAATTTATTGAAAATTATGTAGGCGTGCCTATCACATTAGTTTCATACGGACCAGACCGCAGCGAATGTATAGAGAGAGCTAAGAACTAAGAACTAAGAGCTAAGAACTTTGAACTTAATAATAATATAAGGACGCATTAAAAAGTGCGTCCTTAATTTTAAAAGGAAATTTGTATGAAAAATAATGTAATTAAAATGATGACTAAAGCATATGCTTTTGTATTTGTCTTGATGCTTATGATGTCTTGTAATGATGCAACTCATTTTATTTCTGATGCTCAGCAAAGAGCTGACGTGAATGCAGACCTCGAAGCAAAGATGGCTGAATTTCCAAACGGAGATTACTTCAATATTTTAGATGAAGAAATGCCACAAAATGAAAAAGAAGCATTGGAGTTTTTATATGCTTATATGTTCGATGGTGATGTCACTGACTATAGTGGCGAATTTTATCAAAAGAATGTGAAAGCTGCTTTCAAGGCAAAGGAAGAAATGCCTTGGGGGAAAGATATCCCAGAAAGAGAATTCAATCATTTCGTAATGCCGGTGAGAGTCAATAATGAAAACCTCGATGATTCACGTTTTGTTTTTTATGAAGAATTGAAAGATAGGGTAAAAGACTTGTCAATGTATGATGCTGTGTTAGAAGTAAATCACTGGTGCCATGAGAAGGCTAACTATAAAGGCTCTGACTCAAGAACAAGTTCTCCACTTGCAACAGTTAAGACATCATGGGGACGCTGTGGTGAAGAATCTACATTCTTGGTAGCAGCATTACGTTCTATATGTATTCCAGCACGTCAGGTGTATACTCCTCGCTGGGCTCACTGCGACGACAACCACGCTTGGGTTGAAGCATACGTCGATGGTGAATGGTATTTTCTCGGCGCATGTGAACCAGAACCAGTGCTCGACCTCGGTTGGTTCAACGCTCCTGCTTCAAGATGTCTCCTTCTTCACACTCGCGTGTTCGGCCGTTATTACGGACCAGAAGAAGTGATTAGCGTAACTCCAAATCACACAGAAATTAACGTTGTTGATGACTACGCAGAGACATCAAAAATGACAGTAAAAGTAGTTGACGAAAATGGTAATGTTTTGCCTGACGTTAATGTCGAATTCAAAATATTTAACTATGGCGAATTCTGCAGCGTCGCTGTCAAGAAAACAGACGAAAACGGCGAGACATGGATGACAGCAGGCAACGGCGATATGATGGCATACGCTACAAAAGACGGCAAATTCGGTTTTGAAGAAATGCCTTTCGGAAAAAAAGATGAGCTTGTCATCGTCCTCGATAAAGAAGAAGGAATGGAAATGGTGATAGAATACGACATCACGCCTCCAGCTCAAAACGCTAAGATGCCAGAAGTCACACCGGAAATGCGCGCTGAAAACGACCGCCGTTTCGCTTATGAAGACTCAATAAGAAACGCTTATATCGCTTCATTCCCACGCGACATCAAAGATCAGGAAGTATTGGCATTGGTGGAAAAATCATGGGGTAACTATCAGACAATCCTCGATTTTATTGCTTATGCAGAGAAAAATAACAAACACCAGATGGGCCTTAACCTTCTTAAAGAAATAAGCGACAAAGATTTACGCGATGTTACTATGGATGTACTTGTCGATAACTTGGATTATACAGTAGAAGGCGAAGGTGAAATATATAACGCTTATATCTTGAATCCACGCGTTTCAAGTGAGATGATAAAGCCTTACAAGAAAGAACTTTCAAATTATTTCGATAAGGAACAAACAGAGAAGTTCAGAAACAATCCACAAGAACTCGTTGAATGGATAGTTGATAATATCACTACAAACAACAATGCTCGTATAATTATGTTGCCAACAAGTGTTATCAAATCAATGGTAACAGATTATCGTTCAAGAGGTATCTTCTTCGTTTCTATGGCTCGTTCACTCGGCATCGCTTCACGCATCGACCCAGTGACAGGAAAGATTCAATACATCAAAGACAACAACTGGATTGACGTTAACTTTGAAGAAGAAGTGACAGAAGCAACTCCAACACGTCAAGGCACTTTGATGGCTAAATACGTTCCTTCAGGAGCGTTGACAGACCTTCGTTACTACACACACTTCTCTATCAAGAAGTTCAACGGCAAGAGATTCGACTTGCTCGCTTATGACGCAAAAGACCCAGGAATGGATTTCGGTGAACAATATTCAACATTATTTGAAAACGGTCTCGCCCTCGACCCTGGTTATTATGTCTTGACAACAGGCACACGTCTTTCTGACGGTAGCGTACTCGCACGCACTACATTCTTTAATATAGAGTCAGACAAGACAACCAACATCGACTTGATTATGAGAGAACCAGAAAAAGGACTCAGAATAATTGGTAACTTCAATTCGGAGAATGTATATACTCAGACACAGACTCAGACACAGACTCAGACACAGACTAGTTTGTTGGCTACAACAGGCCGTGGTTTTTATGTTCTCGGTCTCTTGGATGGTGGCAGCGAGCCAACGACACACGCAATGTTAGACATCGCAGCTGTTAAAGACCAGTTGGATAAGTGGGGAAGAAGCTTCGTATTCTTGTTCCAAAACGAAGAACATAAGAGAAACTTCGAACTCAAGAACTTCCAAGGTCTTCCAGAAAACATCACATTCGGATTGGAAGACGGAACAATGTTGAAAGAAGTAGTCGCTAACATGAGACTTCAGAATAACAACCTTCCTATATTTATAGTGGCCAACACACAAAATGAAATCGTATTCATCTCACAAGGTTACACCATAGGACTGGGAGAACAGCTGATGAAAGTTATTAACGAACTTTGAACTAAGAACTAAGAACTAAGAACTAAGAACTTACTCCGCGTATCTCATGTGTTTACGCGGAGTTTTTTTGTCCACTAATAAATATTTTCCACGAAACCCACACTAATCTTTCACGAAATCATTTAGTGAATATTTTGTGCAGTTTCGTGGATGTTATTTTGTCCGCTAATAAACACTAATCTTTCACGAAATCATTTGTGAATATTTTGTGCAGTTTCGTGGATGTTATTTTGTCCGCTAATAAACACTAATCTTTCACGAAATCATTTGGTGAATATTTTGTGCAGTTTTGTGGATGTTATTTTGTCCGCTAATAAACACTAATCGAACACTAATAGTTCGTGTGAATTCATGAATATTCGTGGATGCTATAATTTTATCGAGAACTTCTTTAATCTTTCATCAAGCATATTTGATGGAATGGTATCGGAAATATTTTTCGCTATGACATTCAAAAGTCTTTCCTTGACGTAGTCGTTTCTTACCACCAACGAAATCTCTCTGTTAGGTTCAGGGTTGACGATTGGTCTGACATTCGCCTTTTGTTGTTCTGTCAATAAATCAAGTTGTAATTCTGGAATGATGGTATAACCTCCGTTGGTGTCGACAATCTTAATCAAAGTGTCGATGCTGCCGGCTTCGTATGTCGTTGAAAAACCAGAATCGGATTCACAGAGTCGCATCACTTGGTTGCGCAGACAATGTCCTTCTTTTAAAACCCAGAGATGTTCTGTAGGAATGTGATTCATTTCGTATTCCTTGATTATATTATATAAAGGCTCGGTGGGAGAGACGTAAGCGAAGAATCTTTCATAATAAACAGGAATCTCCAAGAAGTTAGGGTTGTTCAGTGGTGTCGCCAACAATGCCATGTCGATTTCGGCTTTTTCCAACTGGTTGATAATCTCTGCCGTCGTGATTTCCTTTACATGAAGATTGATGTTGGGATTTCTCTCTTGTAAGACATTAAACAGTTTAGGCAAGATATAAGGTGCAACAGTCGGAATGATTCCTAAAATAACCTTGCCTGAAACTTGTTCTTTCTCATTAATAGCGAGTTCCTTGAACTGTTTTGCATTATATAAAATTACCTTTGCCTGGTCGATGAGTCGCATCCCGACTTCAGTTGGAGCAATAGGCTGAGCTTTTCTGTCGAAGATGTTGATTTCGAGTTCTTGTTCCAGTTTCTGTACCATCATGCTGAGCGTAGATTGTGTCACATGGCATGATTCAGCAGCCTTAACGAAATGACGATATTTGTCAAGCGCAACGATGTATTCTAATTGTTGTAGAGTCATATTTTTTTGCTATGGGTTATGAGCCTTGGGCTTTGAGCAGATTGTTGTTTGTTAATAAGAAAGTCATCTCTTATTGTAATGGACTTTCTCGCTGCTCATAACTCACTGCTCAAAGCTCAATTGATAAAATCGATACAAAGATAGAAAATATCTGTTTGACAAATACATGTTTCTCATATTATTTTTGCAGTGTAAATGAACAAAAAACGATGTCTAAAGGTTAATGACAAAAGTCTAAAGTTGATTTACTTAAGGTTAAAATAAAAATATAAACAACAATTTAAAACAGTAAAACAATGGAAACAAACAACACAACAATAAACGTAATGCCAAGAATTGGCGACACAGCTCCAGCTTTCACAGCAAAAACAACACAAGGTGTAATCAATTTCCCAACAGATTATAAAGGAATGTGGAAGATATTGTTCAGCCATCCAGCCGACTTCACTCCAGTATGTACTTCAGAATTCATGTCATTTGGCAAACTCGCTGGAGAATTCGAAAAACTTAACACACAGTTAGTAGGACTTTCAGTCGACGGCTTGTACAGCCACATCGCATGGTTGCGTACCATCAAGGAAAAGATTGATTGGAAAGGCATGAAGAATATGGAGATTCAGTTCCCTCTCATTGAAGACATCACTATGGAAGTTGCTAAGAAATACGGAATGATTCAGCCAGGGGAAAGTTCGACATCAGCAGTGCGTGCGGTCTTCTTCATCGACCCACAAGACAAAATTCGCACTATCATGTACTATCCGCTCGCACTAGGTCGTAACTTCGACGAAATCATGAGAGTCTTGGTAGCCTTGCAGACTGCGGATAACTTCGGTGTCGCGATGCCGGCCGACTGGCGCCCAGGTGATGAAGTGATCGTTCCTACGGCCGGCTCGTGCGGTGTGGCAAAAGAAAGAATGCAAAGCTCAGAAGACGAGATGCACTGCTACGACTGGTTCTTCTGCACAAAGAAATTAAGCAAAGAAGAAGTTGAAAAGAAACTTGGAAAGTAGGATCTAAGGAACTAAGGGTATGAGGAATTAAGGAATTGAGGAACTAAGGAATTAAGGAACTTCATACCCTCAAATCCTCAGATCCTCAAATCCTCAAGTCCTCAAATCCTCAAATCCTCAAATCCTCAAATCCTCAAATCCTCAAATCCTCAAATCCATAAATAGTAAAGATATGAAAGCAATAAATATAACAAAGGAAGAATTCTTAAATAAAGTAATGGATTATGAAAGTAATCCTACAGAATGGAAATATAAAGGCGACAAACCTGCTATCATCGACTTCTACGCTTCATGGTGCGGACCATGTAAGATGCTGGCTCCAGTGCTTGATGAGCTTGCCAAAGAATATGATGGAAAGATTTATATATATAAGGTGGATACCGAAGTGGAGGAGGAGTTGTCGCAGGTATTCGGAATACGATCAATACCAACGATGCTGTTCGTTCCTATGAACGGAAAACCGATGATGACACAAGGTGCGTTGCCTAAATCGGAAATAGAAAAGATGATAGAACAAAGGCTGTTGAACTAAGGCTATTGAACTTTATAAAAAAAGAAGACCACTTCAAGTGGTCTGCTTTTTTGTTCAATGGCCAGAAACCAAAAGTTAATAGCCAATGCTTATTTAGCAACGCTGATGCGTTTTACAGCAATGCCGTTTTCTGTTGCGATGCGTACCATATAAATACCAGCTTCGTATTGAGACATATTGATGATTTCGTTGTCAGAGTTTGTTTCTCTGTCATAAACGATTTGTCCTAATACATTGCTGATAGTGATACGTCTCATGTTTTCTGCTGTGATGTTCAAGTTGTCTTTTGCAGGGTTTGGATAAACCATCATGCCTTTGACACCATTTTCATCAATCTTAGTTACTTCAACAACGACGTAGTCTTTGCCTAATTCGTTGTAAGCAGATGCAGGATCTGATTCGCATGTTTCTTCACCACGTTTGTAAACAGATGTTACTTGGTAGTAGTAAGTGCCTTTGGCTACTTCATCGAAGTATGTGTTTGTTTTAGTTGAATCGATTAATTCGTAGTTGCTGTTTGAAGTGCTACGATAGATGTTATAGTGGTCGAATTCGCCGTTGTCTCTTGTTGCTTCTGTTGAAACATAAGCTCTTAAGAACCATGTATTGTTATAGTCTGGATTTAAAGCTAACAAGTCGCTCCAGCTTACGCCGTCGAATGATATCCATCTTCCGTTAGGGTCACCAGTGCCTTTTGTTGCTACAGCTGGGAATTGGGTTCCGTTTTGGTAGATTGTAACCCAGATATTTTCTTCGCCAGAAATAGGTACAGGAGTTGTTAATTTAACTTCGAAGATACCTTCTTCGAATTCGCCTAAGAATGTAAAGTCTTGAGTGTGAACAGGTGTTCCAGGAGCAAAGTCGCCGCCGTAAGAAATTGTCAATGTTGCATCGCCAGCATTTTTGTTATATAAGGCAACTTTTGTAAGGTTTGTTCCTGCGTATTTTGCTAAGTCTTTTGCAGGGAACATAATGCCCCAATAAACTTGATTGTTATTTCCGCCGAATGTCTTTTCTGGTGTTCCGTTATCGTAATATAACCATTCTTTTACATAAGGCCATATCAATGTTGCTCCGAATGTGCCGTCTTCTTTTAATGTTGTTTCTCCATAAAGATTTTGAGGGCGTACGCAAATCAAAGGTTCTTTTGTGACGAATGTCTTTGTTAAAGGACATGACATTGCGTAGTATGTTTGGTCTTTAATGCCACCGTAGACAACTCTTATTGTGTATTCTACTGATTCTTCATCTGCTGAGAAGGCATCTGTATAAGTGTTTTCTTTTATTGGTTCTGGAGTGATGAGTTCGCCATTACGATAGATGATTGTACCGAGAGTTTCTACTGTTGTTATTTCTGGATCTTCTATTATAGATTCGTCTTTTTCGCCAACGAATGCGCGGATCATCCATGTTCCGTACCAACCTTCTCCGTACCAGTTGTTGTCGTACCACATTGAGCCGTCATCTGATCTCCAGCGGCTGTTAGGGTCGCCCATGTCGGCTGAGTAAGCTGCAACGTAATCGCCTGAGCCGTATTCGTTTGAGAATTGAATCCAGATGTTTTCGTTGCCGCTGATTGTAACAGGAGTGTCTAATTCTATTTCAACATAAGCTTTCTTGCCTGTTGTTTCGTATGATTGGACGTGAACCATTGTGCCAGGAGCAGTGTCGCCGCCTTGGTGGATAGAGAATGCTCCGCGGTGTGCAGAATAGTCATAGAGAGCTACTTTTGTGATAGGTCTCTTAGCATAGTCTTCAATCAATTCTGCAGGGAACATGATAGCCCAGTTGATTTGTGTAGGTTGCATTGTTGTTGCGTCAAAGCTGCCAGAAGCTGATTCACAAACGCCGTTGTCGTAGTATAACCATTCGCCTTCTTCTCTGTCGCCTCTTGTTTTTCCGCTTGTCAAGCTGACGTTGTCAAGTTTGATCCAGAATTTGTTTGCTGAGTTATAGTGACGGAATGCGATATAGATGTCTTGTCCTGCATATTCGCTGAGGTCGACTGTCTTTTCATACCATTGTCCGAATGGGCTTTCTGAGTTTTCTTCATCAGGCATTGTTTCCTCGAATATCACCATAAAGTCGTTGGCTTTAGTGTTGCTTTTTGTTGAGATAGCAACGCCGTAATGTTCAGGATTGTCTTTTGATTGAGATGCAACGCTGAATGTGAGTTTTGAACCTGCAATGATAGAGTATTTTCTGCCTGTAACCAAGAAGTTGTCAGGATTGATAGCACCTATTTCATTGTCGAATGATATTGAAGCAGCGCAGAATGAGCTGTCGATACCGAAACCTTGGTTAGCGAATTCTGAAGTGTTTTGCCAGTTACGAGCGTCACCATCAGCGTCGATTGTTGTCCAGCCTTCTAAAGTGCCGTTGTCGAAGTTTGTTGAGAAATCGAATGCTGGTGCTAATGGTTCTTCGTAAATAGGCATGTCCCATGTGAGAACAGCGTTGGTTTCTTCTTTTTTGATTTTGAAGTTGACAGCGTTAGCAAAGTCGTTGCAGGCTGCATATTTCCATGTGTATTCGAACATTACATATTGATCTTTAGGAAGAATAGTTGTTGTGTATTCTTGACCTTCTTCTAAAGATTCAACATCGAATTGGTAATATTTGCCAGAGAAGTTTTCTTCAACGATTTCACCATCGAGGTAAATGTCGAATGCTGCGTTTTCATTTGCATAATCCCACATTGCCCATGCTGTTGGAGAAACGTAAAGACCATCAATGAGTTCAGGCTTTTTTTCTAAGATACAACCGATTGATGATTCTTCATAGACTGCGATTTTGCCAATGTAGGTATAATATCCGCTTAAATTTACAGAGTATTCGTAATCACCTCTGCGAACTTCTGTGAATTGAGCAGAACCAGTTGCATTTGCAGATACAGTATATTGATATTGAGTTTCGTTTATGTTTTTCAAAATGATTTCTGCACCTTCTGTAGAAGCGTTGTCATCTGTAGCAACAGTGAAGTTGACAGTAGTGTTCATGTCTTTTTCAATGACATTTGACCATGCTATTCTAGAAGCTACAGGAAGAACTGTTTCTGATAATTGTGCTTCAACTCTTACATTGTCGATACCAACACCGTAGTTACCGTCTTTAAGGTCTTGGTGTACGAATGCAATGTAGATTGTTTTTCCTGAATAAGCAGAGAGATCGATAGTTGTGTTTTTCCATTCTGAGTTTGATGTTTCTGTCCAAAGTTCTGTCCATGGACCATCAGCTGTTTCTGAGCATTTTACATATAATGGGTCTCCGTTGCCACCTAATTTGCCAGGAGAAGCGTAGCTGAAACTGAATTCAGGAGCGATTGCTCTTGTCAAGTCAATAGCAGGTGTTACGAGATAGAAGTCAGCATAAGCGTAACCACCATAAGAGAAGACTAATTTTTCACCGTTAATAGGATTGATAATCATATCAATAGCTTCTGTTACTTGCCATTTTCCAGAAATGCCAGCTGAAGCAGGTGCTGAGAATGCAGACCATCCTTCTGGTAAGTTTGGATATTCTGTTGTTTCAAAACCTTCTTCAAGTAAAGTCTCTTTTGTGCCTCGAGTTGATTGCTCGTATAAAGCTGCAACACCCCATCTGTAGATACCCCATTCTTGTGAGTTCCATTCTGTGTCTTGGTATGTTTTTTCTGTTATGTTGTTTGCAATCATGACAGAAGTACCATTGGCATTTGTTTTTTCTCTGTAAACATTGTAACCAACAGGCTCGTTTGAGTCTTCGTCGTTCCAATCCCATGAAAGGTTTACATTGTTTTCACTTTCTGCAGCAACAACGTTTTCTACTGGTGTAAGTAAACCGTCAGTTAACTTGATGTTGTCAACTAAAATAGTTCCTTGGTCATCCATTGTGTAGTGAAGAATACCGAGATATACTTCTTTGCCAGCTAAATATTCAAGGGATATTTCGATTTTGTTCCATTCTGTTGGTGTTGCCAAAGCTGTTTCATCTTGCAATGTCAAGAATGATACACCATCTAATGAGTAAGCAATGCCAATGCCGTATTTTTCAACAGTTTTCAAAGTGTCTAATGGACGTGCGTCGAAAGAAATCTTTGATGTTGAATAAATGGCATATTTGCTTCTTGTTGCAAATACGTTGTTTGGTTTGAGCTGTTCTGATGACTCTGAATAAATGTAACCGTCAGAGTGGATAAGCCAGCCAAAACCATCGTTGTCAACGTCGATTGGATTCCATCCTTCGAGTGATGTGTCGTTGAAGTCGTAGAAAAATCTCGATTTTGGACCTTCAACTTCGTCTGCTCTTAATGCAAATGGCATGATACATACCATTAACAATAAACTAGCTAAAAATCTTTTCATATTGATAATAAATTAGTTAATAATAAATATTTAAATTTTCAAATATAATAATCAATGCAATTTTTGTAAGATAAGCAAATAAGTAGTTTGTGTGTATATTAGCCTACAAATATAAACAAAATATTAACTTTTTATAAAAAAAAGAGACCGATTTTTCATCGGTCTCCGTGTGTATTTATGTGGATTTATGTCTTATTTGATGACGAGTTTTTGAACGTATTGTTTGTTTTCTGCTTGAATGTTGATGAAGTAAATTCCTTTGTTCAAGTCTTCGACATCAATTGTTGTATTGCCAGAGAATTCGACTTCCTTGACGCTGCGGCCCAACATGTCGATGATGCTTGCTTTTGCGTTAAGTCCTGATTCAATGTAAACCACTGATGCTGTTGGATTTGGATAGATGTTGAATGCATTTGCAAATTCGTTTACATTGTCTTCATCTTCATCTTCAACGTCAGATGCGAGTCTGATGTCGACGGTGTATTCGGTTGATAATTCTCCTTCTATCAAGAAATAGTATGTGCCAGCAGGAAGTATCGCGTTTTGAATACCAATGCCGTTTATCGATGTGTTTGCCAACAAGATATTATCGATGATGAGACCTGTGGCTTCGTTGCCGTTGCAGTCGAAGTGACGGAATCCGATGTAAACTTCTTGTCCCGCATATTTTTCAAGTGAAACCATTTGGTGGTTGAAACCTGTGTAGTTGATGGTTGCTTCCCAAACTAAATCCCAACTTTTCTTGTCTGTAGAAACTACAACGCCATAATGTTCTTTGTTGTACATATTGCTAGGGTCAGCTGATCTGGCATCCCATGACAATACTGATTTCTTTGAGATAGCGTATTTTTCAGCTGTGTGGATGTAGTTGTCAGGATATAATGCGCCATTTGAATATGTGTTTGAATAAATCGCGATTGACTCGTCAGTTCCGCTTATGTAAGTATTGTTTGGATCGGTGAGAACCCATTGGTCTTTATCGCCGTCTTCTTCAAAAATATTCCATCCGTTAGGCTTGCCGTCGTTGAAGTCGAATGAGAATAGTGTCTCTGCATTTTCATCTGGTGCTATCTCTGCTTTGTAGAAGTTGTTTTCACGAGGTCCGCCATAGCCGTCGAAACCTTCTTTGTATATTGACAGTGTCGCATTTTCAGCATTCGCAAAGATGATTGCATCTTCTTCAAAAACAGCCTTGTATACGATGTCGCCGAGTGGCACGGATGGTTGTTCTCCTTCTGTGAAATTATAGTTTTTATATGCTTCAAGTTTTGCTGTTTCTGTGAAAGGCAAGGTGATTTCTTCTGCTGTTTCCCAAACGTCTTTTGCTTCAGGGAAATAAGCGCTTGCTGTCACATTGATGGTGTCGAATCCCAAAGTGTGTTCAACGACGATCTGTCCGCTGATTTCGCCTTCAACGTCTGATTCGCCATGCGTCACTTCTGCTGTGAAAGGCTGGTCTGCAGTGACGTCGACAGGTCTTGACAAGTCGTAAACTATAAAGAAAGGATGTAATGATTTGATTGATAATACAGTGTATTCGTCGCCTGTTGTGCTGAATTCAATTTTAGCAGGGTCCATCCATGCGCCTGAAGGACGGTTGCCAAGGTCGATGCTTTTAGTGTAAGTGACAGGAGATGTCTCGCCGTCTCTAATAACTGTAGCGTTTAATGTCAATGAAGCTGCCATGACTAACAGCATTAAGAAAGTGTAGAATTTTTTCATAACGATAAAATTTAGTTTGAAATACAGTTACAAATTTAGTGAAAATTATTCATAATGCATAATTCATAATGCATAATTTTTTTAAGCCCTGCAAGGGCGAAACAAATATAGGATAAGGCAACGCCTTATTAGTTAGGAGTTAGGAGTTAGGAGTTAGGAGTTGAGGATTTAAGGGTATGAGGAATTGAGGAATATTTCGCGTAGAGGCGTACGGACGTGTGACTTTCTAATTAGGGATTATTTATTTGGTGTTTGCGACTTGGATTTTGTAGCCGCCAATGCGTTAGGGATTGGAGCGGCATCCTTTTGGAGCGAAGCGGAAAAAGATATAGCGGAAAGGCCGTCGGCTTTGCAGGAACGCCCAAAAATAATTCATAATTCACAATGCATAATGTATAATTGAAGTTGAGATGTGCTTTGTTTAAAAAAAAAGTCAGCATTTTGCAACGCTGACTTCTTAAAATATTTTTACAGTTTTCTACTGATTTCCTTGATGGTGTATCCTTCGATGATGTCACCGACTTTGATGTCGTTGTAGCCGTCAATGTTCAAACCGCATTCGAAACCTGCGCTGACTTCCTTGACGTCGTCTTTGTAGCGTTTCAATGAACCTAATGAACCGGTGTGGACTACGATACCATCTCTGATGATACGAATCTTGGTTTGGCGGTTGACTTTTCCGTCGAGGACCATACAACCTGCGATGCGACCGACCTTGCTGATGTTGAAGACTTCTCTGATCTCGATGTTACATGTAACAACTTCTTCGATTTCTGGAGCCAACATACCTTCAATAGCTGACTTGATTTCTTCGATAGCTGTGTAGATGATAGAGTAGAGGCGAATATCGATTTCTTCTTTCTCTGCAAGACGTCTTGCTTGAAGTGTAGGACGTACGTTGAAACCAACGATGATAGCATTTGATGCTGAAGCCAATAAGATATCAGACTCGCTGATAGCACCGACTGACTTGTGGATAACGTTGACCTGTACTTCTGGTGTTGAAAGTTTCAACAATGAGTCTGCCAAAGCTTCTGATGAACCGTCAACGTCGGCCTTAACGATGATGTTAAGTTCTTTGAAGTCGCCAATAGCAATACGTCTTCCGATTTCGTCCAAGGTGATGTGTTTTTGTGTACGCAAACCTTGTTCTCTTTGTAATTGTTGACGACGTGAAACGATTGACTTGACTTCTTTTTCGTCGTTGAGAACGTTGAAGTTGTCACCAGCTTGTGGTGCGCCGTTGAGACCTAACATCAATACTGGTGTTGAAGGACCTGCTTCCTTGACGGCTTTGTTTTGTTCGTTGAACATAGCCTTGACCTTGCCGTATGTTGTTCCTGCGAGAACCATGTCACCGACTTTAAGTGTTCCGTCTTGAACCATGATTTTTGCAACATAACCGCGGCCTTTGTCCAATGCAGACTCGATGATGGTTCCCTTGGCAGCTTTCTTAGGATTTGCTTGGAGATCCAAGAATTCAGCTTCCAATAAAACTTTATCTAACAATTTGTCAACGTTGAGCCCTTGTTTAGCAGAAATCTCTTGTGACTGATATTTGCCGCCCCATTCTTCAACGAGGATATTCATTTGAGCCAATTCTTGATAAATCTTTTGTGTATTGGCTGTAGGCTTATCTATTTTGTTGATAGCGAAAACGATAGGAACGTTAGCTGCTTGAGCGTGGTTGATAGCTTCAACGGTCTGAGGCATAACGCTGTCGTCAGCTGCGATAACGATGATTGCAACGTCTGTTAAACTAGCACCACGAGCACGCATAGCTGTAAAAGCTTCGTGACCTGGAGTATCCAAGAATGAAATCTTCTTGCCTGATGCTGTTGTAACTTCATAAGCACCAATATGTTGTGTGATACCACCAGCTTCGCCTGCTGCTACGTTAGCATTACGGATGCTATCCAAAAGTTTTGTCTTACCGTGGTCAACGTGACCCATAACTGTTACGATAGGAGCTCTTGGAATCAAGTCTTCTGGTCTGTCTTCTTCTTCAGTGCTTGACAATGCTTCTTGAACGTCGATGCTGATGAATTCAACTTTGAAATCGAATTCTTCCGCAACTAATGTCAAGATTTCAGCGTCGAGACGTTGGTTGATAGAAACGAAAACGCCTAAACTCATACATGTTGAAATGACCTTTGTGACAGGAATGTTCATCATGTTAGCCAACTCGTTTGCAGTAACAAACTCGGTGACTTTGAGGATTTTCTTTTCTTCCATTTCGTGGAGTCTTTCTTCCTCCATCTCGTTTGCTATGTTGTGACGTTTTTCGCGACGGTGTTTTGAAGTCTTTGACTTGCCAAGTGGTGACAAACGTGCCAAAGTCTCCTTGATTTGTTTTTGGATTTCTTCGTCTGAAAGCTCAACTTTTTCTTCAACAACAGGTTTTATAGGCTTCTTGAACTTATCGTTCTTACGATTGTCATTCTTGCGCTTGTCATCGTTAGGTTTAGCACCGCCTGGTTTGTTGTTGTTATTATTCTTATTGGCATTGTTGTTGCCACCTTTATTGTTAGCGTTGTTATTGTTGTTAGCATTGTTATTGCCTTCGCTGTTGGCTACACTGCCTTCAGCACCAATACGTTTACGCTTTTTCTTCTTGTCTTTGTTGAAGCCTTTGTTGTCGTCACCTGATGATGCGACTGGTTGTTTTGCCTTTGGCTTGCGCTCTGTTGGAAGCTCAATCTTGTCGAGAATCTTTGGACCTTCCAACTTCTTGACTTGTGTAGGAATGAAGTTGACAGGTTTTTGTTCCTGACTTTGTGTCTGTGTCTGTGTCTGTGTCTGAACAGGAGTCTGACTTTGAACAGCAGGCTTTACAGTTTGTCTGTTATCTGTTGTCTGTTGTCTGTTGTCCGTTGTCTGCTTTTGTTTGTTATCTTTTTTGTCCTTAGATTTTTTGTCGTCTAATGGGATTTTTCCCACTACATTAATATGTATGCCGCTATTATTTTTTTTGTCCGAATTATTTGTATTATCCTTTTTAGGTTCTGTTACAACAGATTTTTCTATTGTTGCAGTTTCTTTTTTAGGTTCTGCAGCAACTTCTTTAACTTCTGTAGCTTTTGGTGCTTCTACAGGAACTTCAACCTTTTTGATTTCTGTCGTTTCAACATTAGGAGTTTCCACGACTTCAACTTTAGTCTCGACTTTAGGTTCTTCCTTAGCTTTGACTTCTTCTTGAGGTTTTTCTTCTTTCTTTTCAACCTTTTCAACAGGTTTTTCAACCGGAGCTTTCTTTGCTTTTTCTTCGGTTACGCTGCCGTTGATACGGATTCTGACTTCTTCATCTTCAAAGTCATCACTAGCAACTTCATTTTTTCTTGCTGATTCAATTGTGATGCTTTTGCCTTTATAGCTGAAGTCTCCGAGTTGGTCGGCATTTTTCTTTACTTCTTTTTCGCCTTGATATTCTTTAACGAGGAGGGCATACATTTCACCGTTAAGCTTTGTGTTAGGCGATGAGTCTACTTTATGACCTTTCTTGCCAAGGAATTCAACAATCATAGCAGGGCTAATATTGAATTCTTTTGCAGCTTTCGATAATCTGATGTTATTCTTTAAATCTTCGGACATATTTTTTTTATGTTAATTCTTAAATAATTTTATTGGTCGTCGTCTTCAAATTCTGCTTTGAAGATATCGAGTATTTCGACTACTGTCTCGATTTCGAGGTCAGCACGAGTAGCGATTTCTTCAGCTGTGTAAGCCAATACAGACTTAGCTGTGTCGCAGCCCATGTTTCTCAAACTGTCGATAATCCATTCGTCGATTTCGTCAACGAATTCTTTAAGGTCGACGTCATCTTCCATTTCTGCTTCTTCGGTGTTGCGATATACGTCGATTTCGTAGCCTGTCAATTTGCCTGCCAATTTGATGTTGTAACCGCCTTTACCGATAGCCAAGCTTACTTGGTCGTTTTCCATGTAAACTTCGGCGACTTTCTTAGCGTCGTCAACGACTATAGAAGAAATTTTTGCAGGACTTAATGCTCTTGTGATAAATAAGTCGGCTTTTGTTGTGTAATTGATAACGTCGATGTTTTCGTTACGAAGTTCTCTTACGATACCGTGGATACGTGAACCTTTCATACCAACGCATGCGCCAACAGGATCAATGCGGTCGTCGTATGATTCAACAGCGATTTTTGCTCTTTGACCTGGCTCTCTGACAATCTTGCGGATTGTAATCAAACCATCATAAACTTCTGGAACTTCCATTTCGAACAAACGTTGCAAGAAGATTTCTGAAGTTCTTGACAAGATGATGACTGGAGATCCGTTTTTGTTTTCAACGCTCTTGACAATAGCTCTGATTGTGTCACCTTTTTTATAATTGTCTGATGGAATCTGTTCCATTTTTGGAAGAATCAACTCGATGCCGTCTTCGTCAACAATCAATATTTCCTTACGCCAAACTTGGTAAACCTCAGCTGTGATGATTTCACCAACTTTGTCCTTGTATTTCAAGAAAATGTTTTCTTTCTCGAATTCCATGACTTTTGTCTGAAGGTTTTGACGGATTGCCAAAATTTCTCTTCTTCCAAAATCTTTGATTTCAACTACTTCTGAAACTTCTTCACCAACTTCAAAGTCAGGCTCGATCTTAATCGCTTCAGAATATTCAATCTCGCTCAATGGATCTTCAACATTGCCATCTTCAACAACTGTACGATTGTGATAAATTTCGAGAACACCTTTATCTATATTTACAATGATGTTGAAATATTCATCGCTTCCGTATTTTTTTGCAAGCATAGCTTTAAACACATCTTCAATGATGTGCATCATAGCTTCACGATCAATA
>JAZLAL010000053.1:0-38859 GCA_045613185.1 Bacteroidales bacterium
GAACCGCATTATTCCCATGATTGAAGATTTATATTAATTTTCGTTTTGCAAAGTTTATAATTTAATTTCTCAAATCAAAACGTTTTTTTAATATTTTTTTTATAATAAATCGAGGATGGGCAAACCTTTGACTTCACCGTTTTATTAAAAAAAATATTACCTTTGTAAAACCATCTTTTTGATATATCAATAAGTCTTAAATAAATTAATAATTATGAGAAAAAACGTTATTATCATGGCATTAGCAGCTTTATCCTTAGCTTCGTGCAACGAGAATCCTGAACAGAAAACGGATTCTTACACTCCGCCACAAGAAATCGTGATTGAGTCCGACATCATGACTCCAGAAGTGATGTGGTCGATGAACCGCCTCGGCGAATATGCCGTCTCTCCTGATGGCAAACATGTCGTCTATAACAACACCTACTTTATTATTGAAGAAAATAAAAGCAAGACAGACATTTACATCATCGACATCGATGGCAATAACAATAAATGCTTGACATCTTCAGCATCAAGCGAATACAGTCCTGTTTGGAATAAAGACGGTTCAAAGATCTTGTTTATGACAACCGACAGCGGCGAGATGCAGGTATGGGAAATGAACCCTGATGGCACTGAAAGAAAACAAGTCTCTTTCGTCGAAGGTGGCATATCTGGCTTCAAATATTCTCCTGATGAATCACAACTTTTGTTCACAGCTGAAGTTAAGCTCAAAGACAACGTAGCCGACGTCTACCCTGACCTTCCTCTTTCTTCAGGAAGAATCAACAACGCCTTGATGTATCGTCACTGGGACCAATGGGTTGACACTTACGCACATATCTTCGTGACAGCCGATAACGGCAAAAATAAAATGGATATCATGGAAGGTGAAATGTGGGAAGCTCCTGTCAGACCTTGGGGCGGCATGGAACAAATCGCATGGACCAAAGACGGACAAAACATACTTTATTCTTGCAGAAAGAAAGTCGGCAAAGAATATGCAACTTCAACAAATACCGACATTTACAAATACAACATCCCTACAGGCGAATGTGTTAACCTCACTGAAGGGATGATGGGTTACGACATGAACGTCGTCGTTTCCCCACAAGGCGACAAAATCGCTTGGGAAAGCATGGAACGCGACGGCTATGAGGCTGACAAACAACGCCTCTTCGTCATGGATTTGAATACAGGAGAAAAGAAAGACTATTCAATTGGCTTTGACCAAAACGCCACACATCTCCTCTGGGCTCCTGACGGACAAAGCATTTACTTCATCAGCAACCTCCACGCAACAGAACAAATCTACGCTTTGAGCCTCTCAACAGGTTCTATCAGAAAGATAACAAACGGCAAACATAATTACATCTCATTGGCTTGGGCAGGCGATAAATTAGTCGCTGGCCGTCAGTCGATGTCGCACGCAACAGAGTTATATCTCGTTGACCCACAAAACGGTGAAGCCACACAACTCACAAAAGTCAACGATTACATCTTCGACAAGCTCACTATGGGCAATGTGGAAGAACGCTGGATTGAGACCACCGACGGCAAGAGAATGTTGACTTGGGTCATCTACCCTCCTCATTTCGACAAAAACAAGAAATATCCTGCTGTTCTCTTCTGCCAAGGCGGACCACAAAGTGCAGTAAGTCAGTTCTGGTCATATCGCTGGAACTTCCAGATGATGGCAGCCAACGATTATATCGTCGTTGCTCCAAACAGAAGAGGACTTCCAGGCTTCGGTCAGGAATGGTGTGAAGCCATCAGCGGCGACTACGGCGGACAATGTATGAAAGACTATCTCTCAGCTATCGACGCCATCGCAAAAGAACCATTCGTTGATGAAAACAGACTCGGTGCTGTTGGTGCAAGCTTCGGAGGTTACTCGGTATTCTGGCTCGCAGGACATCACGAAGGTCGTTTCAAAGCTTTGATTGCACACGACGGTATGTTCAACTTTGAATCACAATATCTTGAAACAGAAGAGATGTGGTTTGTCAACTGGGATCTCGGCGGACCATATTGGGACAAAAACAATCCGGTAGTACAATGGTCATACGCCAACTCGCCACATAAATTCGTCGACAAATGGACAGCACCTATCATGGTCATCCACGGCGGCACCGACTACAGAATTTGTTTCACACAAGGAATGCAAGCATATAACGCAGCTGTGTTGAGAGGCATTCCTGCTGAGTTCTTATACTTCCCAGATGAAAACCACTGGGTTCTCAAGGCACAAAACGGAATCCTATGGCAAAGAAGATTCTTCAACTGGCTTGATACTTATTTAAAGTAATTCATAATGCATAATTCATAATGCATAATTGTAGAGACGCGTCAATGTTACTTTAGAAATAAACACACATTGACACGTCTTGAAATAAAAAAATCTCGTCTGGATTTCAGGCGAGATTTTTTTTGTTGTTATTTGTTATTAAAAAAACTACAATATTCATCCAATGATTTTTGCATAACATCTAATGGAATTAATTTACGCTGATATTCTGCAATCATTGTTGGAGAAAGAGATCTGCTTAATGTATATTCCACCATACTACGATCTGCCGAAGGACAAAGAATAATACCAATACTTGGATTTTCATTTTCTCTTTTTACGTCACGATCAAGTGCTTCTAGATACATATCCATTTTCCCAACAAACTCAGGTTGGAAATCGGTAGTTTTCAATTCTATTGCGACCAAACATTGCAATGCTCTATGATAGAAAAGTAAATCAATACGTCTAACGGAACCACCAACTTGAACACCATATTCACTTTCTATAAACAAGAAATCCTTACCAAGTTCAAGAATAAATTCTTTCATATGCTCTAACAATCCACTATGCAAATGACGTTCGCTATGTTTGGAAGGCAGATTTAAGAAATCAACAAACGCTTTATCCTTTAAAATAAATTCAACATTTGAATATTCTGCTTTCATTTTTGGAGATAACATTTTGTCCTTACTCATTAAGGATGAATATGTTTGATTGACAATACACCTTCGTATCTCATCTGTTTTTAAACTATGTTGAGAAGCATAAAGCATATAAAAAACACGTTCTTCATAACTATTACAACGATTCATGATTTCGATATGATTAGTAAAAGTTGTTAGAGTCAACACTAATGGCATATCTTGATTTATTTCTGATGTAGTTAATTGTGCAGTTGCCAACTGCACAATTTTATTTTGTTCTAATTGTGCAATTGGGAATTGCACAAATTCTGCCAGTTGTAAGTTTTCTGTCACATTAATAAATTCTATTTGAGTATATGTCTCATAGAATTTTATCATATTGTATAAATTTCTTTTTGAAAATCCTTTTCTTTTAGGATTTTGAATTTTAAGATAATCAGCTAATTCAGCAACTATTTTTGTTCCCCAATTTGAAGATTTTAATTGTTTTGATATATATTGTCCAACTTCCCAACTCGTAAGCAATACCTCTACATTAACATTTGCAACTGCAGATATACGATGTTGCTCTATTAATGAATTAACATATTCAAATTGTTTTTCTAACTCATTTTGAGTATAAAGTTTTGCGATTTTAGTTTTTGATTCCATAAACATTATAAAATTAACATTGGTTTCACACTGCAAATTTAGAATATCGGAATCAAATAAAAAAGTTAAAAAAAGTTAAAAAGTGTAATGAAAAATTAACAATTTATAGTAACAATTTCTGATAATAAAAAATCTCGTCTGGATTCAGGCGAGATTTTTTTGTGATTATTTGTTATTTTACCAATTAAATAGTATCTTTGCAACAAATAACATTTTGTTTGTTAATATACAAATTATAATATTATGAATAATATATTATTCAATATAACAAATCCAAATGAAGTTGCAAAACAGATTGCTTCAAGAGTAAAGGCAAGGCGTTTGGAACTTAATCTGACACAGGAAGGAATGTCGGCAAAAGCTGGCGTCAAGTTTGCCACATATCGCAGGTTTGAGCAGACCGGTGAGATTTCATTACGAGGATTGCTACAAATAGGATTTGCATTGAATGCGCTATCTGATTTTGATGCATTGTTCCAACAGCAACAATATCAATCACTAGACGACGTACTTAACGAACAGAAGTTTAATAGAAAAAGAGGCAAGAAAAATGAATAGCATAAAACAGATTGAAGTTATTTACAAAAGTCGCTTAGTTGGTCGTCTTGCATTGACCAAAGAGCATCTATGCGCATTTGAATATTCATCTGAATGGATTTCTTCAGGTTTTTCTATTTCTCCGTTCGAGTTGCCATTACGCAGTGGTGTTTTCATCGCAAAACCACGTCCGTTTGAGGGTGGATTCGGTGTGTTTGATGACTGTCTTCCCGACGGCTGGGGGTTGCTGATTCTTGACAGATACCTGCAACAACATGGTGTGAATACTCGTACTCTCACCCTCCTCGATCGTCTTGCGTTAGTTGGTTCAACTGGACGTGGAGCATTAGAGTTTCGTCCTGACAAAAGTGTAGTTGGCCAACAAGAATATTCCGACTTTGAGAAGTTGGCATTAGAAGCCGAACGAATACTCGACAGCGATGATTATATGGGAGAAGGCATTGAAGAGTTCCAGCAACGAGGCGGTTCTCCTGGCGGTGCTCGTCCAAAGATATTTACGCATTATGAAGGCAAAGAGTGGCTGGTTAAGTTTCGTGCAAAACAAGATCCAATAAGTATAGGACGCGATGAATATAAATATTCAATGCTTGCCAAAGAATGTGGCATTGAGATGCCTGAGACGCAATTGTTTGAGAATAAATATTTTGGCGTACAACGATTTGACCGCACAGAAGATAGCAAACTGCATGTGGTAAGCATAGCTGGTTTGATAGGTGCCGATTATCGTGTTCCAAGCATTGATTATACACACATATTCCAAGTATGTGCGGCACTTACGCATAGCGTCGCCGAATTATGGAAAGTTTACAGATTGATGGTGTTTAACTATCTGATTGAGAATAAAGACGACCATGCTAAGAATTTCTCGTTTATATATCGTAATAACAACTGGCATCTGTCGCCTGCATACGACCTTCTTCCAAGCAATGGCATGAATGGATTTCACACAACATCAATAAATGATAACATTGAGCCAACACCCGACGACTTAATCGCTGTTGCCATAAAAGCTGGACTCAACAAGAAAGAAGCCTTGCAGATATTTGAAGAAATAAAGGATAGAATAATAACGAGGAATTAGGAATTAGAAGTTATTGTAGAGACGCGTCAATGTTACTTTAGAAATAAACACACATTGACACGTCTTGAAATAAAAAATCTCGTCTGGATTCAGGCGAGATTTTTTGTTTGATAATGCGAAATGTTGTGTTTATATTCTTTCTCCTTCGAATGCTACACTTCCAGTAACTGTTCCTGCGTCAAGTGTTATGTTTTCTACAACAATATCAATATTTCCTAATGTTATTGGTGCTACCCAAGATATTGTACCACCCACTGGTTCTTTAACATAAACACCACCTAATTCTGATTCTCCTTCTAATGTTACTAAAACGCCATCTACATATTCTTGTAACGCAAACTCAAATTCCGACTCACCTAAACGCATGCCGTTCACATCACAAATACCACCTACACTATAGACTAAACTAGATCCCTGATAAATTGAAACAGAAACATTATTTGTAAAAGTTTCGGTTATTTTACATAAAAGTCCATCAAATTCATTCACAATAGAACCATATTCTTCTGATACAACAGTAGGAGTAACTGAGAATATATATTCTCCAACAAAATCATCCGCATAGTTTATTGGTTCTGGATCTGGGTTACAACTTGTGAATGTCAATGCGCATAATGCTAACAAGCATACTAATAATTTTTTCATCTCTTTTTACTTTTAGTTAAACATTTATTTACTGTTCTATAATAACTTCTTCCAAAGACAACATACCACCGACATTACCAAAATTAATTCCAAACCAATTTGAATTAACACTTACATTTTTTATCGTGTTAAATTCTATTCCATTGATTATAAAATCCATACTACTGCCACGTTTAACAATCTGTATTTCATAATCGGTTTTCTTGCCAAAATTAAAATTCATAATTTCTGGTTCCTTATCTCTTAGGTTTATGGAATATTGTCTCCCTGAAACAACGCCAAAACTATTATAGGTACCATTATTTTGTAAATTAAACAGCATATTAAAACTATTCAAAAGCACTTTCTTAGTTTTTATAAAACCCAATATTGTTTTATAATGCAATTTAATTTTGTAAGTTATTTTAAAATCTTCGTTATAGTCAACTGGCAATTGAGCCCAACTTGTTACCGTATTGTCTTTTTTTATTTTCAAAAACAAAGCACCACCTGAAATAAAACTCTTCGCCTTTCTATTACCATCTTCTGTCCAACTATAAGAATTATCTTCAAATGTGTCTATAATCACATTTTTCTGTGCATTAACTGTAATTGTTACAGCAATAAATAACAATAAAAAAAACTTCTTCATAATTTTATATATTAAAATCCTTGACCAAGCATAGTCTGTAATTCTGAAACTATATCACTATACTTTCTCAACACTCTATCATATTGTTGGAAATCTTCATCTTTTTTAGTTACACCTTCTGCTATTTCAGAGTACAATTTGACCTTGTAGGTTAATCTCTCGCTTCCTGTGTATTGGTAACGAATTTCCAATCTGGTTCTAATTGATTGACTTGAAAAACTATCATATATCCATGCAGTTTTAATCCAACCAGCATCTTTATCCATAACCTCAACATTTTCAAATTTATTAATTGCAATATTTACAATACGTTTCCACGCATCATCTTCTGTCATGCCATCCTTAGCTTGAACAGATAAAAATTTATTTGCAATGTCGACACCATCTTCTCCGCCTATAGAATTGGCCAATGCTTCATCTTTTGACAAAGAAAATGATATTGTCTTATTCGGATTGCTTTTAAATACTTTAACTGTTTTGGAAATATAACCTGGTGCTTCAAATTTCAATACTGCAAAATCATCAGATTTTTTAAATTTTATCTGATATGTTCCATTTCCAACTTCATGACCATTGTAGAATATTTTGGCATCTTCTGGTGTGACATGAATAGTTTTCACATTTCCAAACTGTGCGACAGCCACCCTTGGTAAAATAAATCCTATAACAAGGACTAGTGTAAATAAAATCTTTTTCATTTTAATACTTATTTTGATTATACATTAATTTACTGATGCAAAGATATTTTTATTACACTATCTATCAGTAAAATAGATGTAACTATAAGTAGTGATAAATTAGAATATTTGTAATAAAAGATTGTCCTTTTTGTTAACAGATTAGAGACATAAAGTCACAGAGACTCTGAGTCGAAAAGTCGCAAAGTTAAAATAACAAAAAAGATACGCGTAAATACTTGTGATAAATGGAGGATTATTGTATCTTCGTGTCTTTATGACTTTTATGATAATCTGAACAGTCTTTGAAGAAATCGTGGTTTAAGGCTTCACTTATTTCAAACAATAAATCAGTGTAAATCCATGAGCGACGGAATACCTTATACAAATTCTCTCTCGTACAATTCACTTGCGACGACAGCCAGGTGATGCTTCTGCCTTGTTTTACCAATTCGCTTTTAATCAAATTGCCAATATGCAATTCATTTTCCTGATATTGTCGTCGTTTTTCCATAGAATCTGCTTTACGTTCAAACTTTTTCTCATAGGCAAAAAAAGAGCGTGAACTGCTTTCATTGCCTCATTAGACTTAGTAGGTTCTGGTAAAACCGTTGCAACTAAATAAGCACGATCAATTCACGCCGTTTGACGTAAAACAACTTGATCCCTTATTCTCCTTGCATATTAAATTTACCAGATTTACTAAGTAGAGAACAAGAGCATTAAGCTCTGTTATATAATATGTTGATTATATTTATCTTTCTATATTTTCCTATTTTTTGATTGCTAGCAAAGATAATATAAAATTAACAATTAACAATTGACAATTAACAAATTTTATCAAATCCTAATTAATGGAGACGCATCAACGACATATTGTTTATTTTCATCGGTGTCATTGACACGTCTCTACTTAGTGTCCCGGTGTCTTAGTGTCTCGGTGACTTTATTCCCCAAGCCCATATTTCCTCAATAATTTGTTCCATTGTTCGGATTCCAAGAAACTTAATAAATACGGATTTATCTTGTTGACAAGATATGGCTCTGACGACATAAAACAATAATATTCCTTGTTATTCGGCAGTTCTATCAATGTTATTTTCTTCACTAAACTCTTTTCCTTTTTATTGAAATAATAGTTTAAAGTCGCGCCATCGTCGACTAAAGCGTTTATCTCTCCTTTTTCCAATGCGTTAAATGCTGCTTCAAAAGATATATATTTCTTGTATTTTATATGTTTGTAATCAAGATAAATGGCAGTGTTCCGTCCTTCCAGACAACCAACTTTCATCTTATGCAAATCATTAAAATTGCTTATATTATTTTGTAATCTTTTCGTTGTGAGTTCTGAAGAAATAGTTGCAGTGAATCCACTGATAATCAAAATAGCTACTAACATCCAGATTGTCGCTAATATCTTGCCGTTTTTGCTTTGCGGTGATTTGTCGCCGTAACCTACTGTCGTCATCGTCACCCACGACCACCAGAATCCATCGACGATGCCGTTTATCTTATCCGAAAAAGCTGGATTATTTTTTCTTTCTGCCAGCCATATCAAGGTTCCAATGCAAAAGTTGATGAATAACAATAATCCTATAGTCTTTAAAAAAGCCATAGAAAAAAGATTTTTCACTATGGTCACAAATCCCGATTCGTCGTGGTTTTCAACGGCGACACACATCGACGTTATATAAAACGGCTGCGTCAGGAAAGTGCTGTCGACATGTGACGAACTAATCGCCATCGGCGCAATGGAAATATTAATTTCACCTTCGGATATATTCGTCACAACTTTTTCATAATCAGTCTGAACGAAATGATAATTAACGTTTAAGGAATCAGAAATGACATTCCATAAATCTATCGTGAGACCAGAAATTTCCTCATTATCAATAATGATAAACGGCGGACTGTCAGTAACGCCAACCGACAACTCCTCGCCTTCCGCCTTTAACGAAATAGCTGAAATAACAATTATTAATAATAAAATTAAACGTCTTAACATATTGCCATATTTTCAATACGTTAAAACGTTTAAGAAAGGATTTGGTTTTATTAAAGTCGTAAAGTCTCATTGTCTCAAAGTCTCAGAGTTCCTTGAGTCTTTACAACTTTGTGACTTTAAGTCTTTGCGCCTTTAATACCCTCCTCCCAAGGCTTTATACAATTTCACCATGGTGATTTGTTTGTCGCGGTAGGCGTTGCTGAGGCTTATCTGCGCATCAAGATATGTTCTCTGGGCATCAAGCACATCGAGGTAACCGATTACGCCATTGATATATTGAAGCTGCGCTAACTCCATTGTCGCTTGTGCCGATTCTTTCAAAAGCAAACGTGACTCGTAAATTTGTTTTATCTTGTCAAATTCAACCAAAGCGTTCATCACGTCATAGAATGCCGACATGACAACTTTCTCGTAATTGTAGCATTCTTGTTCATAAACAGCGATTTGAGCTTTATATTTAGCCTTATTTTTTCCCATATTAAATACTGGTGACAAAAGATTAGCTCCTACAAAAAACATTGGCGATGAGAATAATGTCGTAAATTTATCAGTCTCAAGACCGAGGTTAGATGTTAATGCTATTTTAGGAAACATATTGGTATATGCGACTCCGACTTTAGCATTCGCCGCAATAAGTTTCTGTTCCGCTTTTCTCACGTCCGGTCTTCTTTCCATCAGATCAGACGGCAATCCTAGTGGAATGCTGTCAGGCAAGACAAGATTCTTTTGAGTCTCAATCCTTTCAACTCTTTTTGGATAACATCCAGACAACGCAAGAATCTCGTTTTCCTTCATAGCAATCTTCTTTTCCAAGTCTGGAATCATTGTCGCTGTCTTTGCATATTCAAGCTTCGCCTGCTGATATGATGTCTCACTTGTCAAGCCACCTTCAAAACGAATCTTGGCAAGTCGCACACCGTCTTCTCTCGCCTTAAGTGTCTGCTTCACAATAAGAAGCTCGTTATCAAGAGCAATGAGTTCAAAATATATCTCAGCTACTTCCGCCACCAGACTCATCATCAAGGCGCGTTGTCCTTCTATCGTCGACATATATTCCGCAATAGCAGCGTCATTTGCCCAACGGAGATTGCCCCATAAATCTAACTCCCAGCTGATGTTGGCCTTTACGCCATATTCAACATCGTGAGGCTGCTTGTCAAAATTACCTTGATAGTTAAGCTTCTCATCTTGTCCGTAGACACTGGCACTTATTTTAGGAAAGAAATCAGCTTTGTCAATCTTCTTTCTCGCTGCCATCTCTTTAACTTTTGCAATCGCGATCTTCATGTCTTTGTTGTTTTCTAAAGTGTAATGAATTAGATTTCTCAAGTTAGTATCGGCATAGATATCCCACCATTTGATGTCGGCAAAACAAATGCTGTCTTGCGTATATGAGATGAAAGTATCAGGCATATCAATTTCCATCTTGGCATATTCTTTTCCTATCTTACAAGAAGAGAAAAAGGACAAAAATAATATGATTACTATATACTTTTTCATGATGCGTATCTTTTGAATTTGTTTTTGATTTTATATATGATGACGAAGAAAAACGGCACCATTATCACGCCGAATATCACTGCGCTTATCATTCCGAAGAACACGCCCGTTCCGATAGCCTGACGACTGGCAGAACCCGGACCGCTCGACAATACCAACGGTATCAATCCTAATATGAACGCTAACGATGTCATTAAAATAGGACGGAATCTCTGACGTGTTGCCATGACTGCTGCTTGTACGACTTCTTCTCCTCCATCAACCATTTCTTTTGCGAATTCAACGATAAGGATTGCGTTCTTGGCCGCGAGTCCCATCAACATGACGAGTCCTATCTGGAAGTAAATGTCGTTTTCCAATCCGCTCACCCATACTCCTAAATAAGAACCGAGCACTGCAACAGGCAATGACAATATCACTGCTATAGGAATAATCCAGCTCTCGTATAATGCAGCGAGGAACAAGAAGACGAAAACGAATACCAAAGCTAATATCACTGCCAGCTTGCCTCCTGCCTGCTTCTCCTGATATGAGAGTCCGCTCCATTCCACATC
Organism: Bacteroidales bacterium; assembly: GCA_045613185.1. Taxonomy (GTDB): domain Bacteria; phylum Bacteroidota; class Bacteroidia; order Bacteroidales; family F082; genus Limimorpha. The sequence goes on from JAZLAL010000053.1 coordinate 11,219, forward strand.
AATGTTCTTTGGAAGATGCTTGTCTACAATTTCTTCCATAACTTTTGTCGCTTCGCCAGAACTATATCCTTGAGCGGCTTGGCCTCTAACGACCACACTATTAAACATATTAAATCTGCTAATGCTTCCAGGACCTGTGGTGTATGATGTACTTCCTAATGAAGTCAATGGAATCATGGTTTTGTTAGTACCTCTCACATAGAAAAGGTTGATGTTGTTCTGCGACTGACGATAGTCGGCTTCTGCCTGTATGTAAACGCGATAGACTCTGTTGAAAAGGTTGAAGTCGTTGACATAAACGCTTCCGGTATAAGCTTTCATAGTAGAGAAAATCTCAGCCATCGGCACTCCTGCAAGACGAGCTTTATCTCTGTCGACATCGAAATAAATCTGTGGTATGCTCGACTTCATTGATGTAGACAAACTCGACAATTCCTTGCGTTTTGAAGCATAATACATCAAGGTGTCGGTCGCCGCCACGAGGTTATCGTAAGTCGCATCTGAACGAGCTTCCAGCTGCATCTCGAAACCGCCAGAAGAGCCTAATCCTGGAATGACAGGCGGCAATGAAAGATAGACCTTGGCTTCTGGATAACGTGAGAATTCTTTTCTTACCTTATCCATGAGGTCTTGTATAGTGGTGTGGTCTCTTTCTTCCCAAGGTTTAAGAATGACTGTCAATTCGGTCGCCGACTGACTCGCGCCGACGCGTGAACTTGACCCAACAACGCTTTGTACATAGTCGACTTCTTCAAGTTGCATGAGATAATCGACAGCTCTGTCGGCAACAACGCGAGAGCGTTCTAAGGTTGCATTTTCTGGCAACTCCAACTCTACCTTGAAATATCCTTGGTCTTCAACAGGAAGGAAACTCGTAGGTATGATTTTGTTTAATGCTAATATAGATATCAAAATAATGCCGAACCATAGCATCATCCTTCTTGGATTCTTGACGAGAGCTAATATCGCATTGCCGTATTTCTCTTCTCCTAGATGTAAGAATTTATTGATATTTCTAAAGATGAAATTAGGTTTTTCATCGCTTCTTGGCTTCAATATTAAAGAACACATCACAGGACTCAAAGTGAGCGCGACAACTGTTGAAATCAATACTGAAACTACGATTGTTATAGTAAATTGTCTATATAATATACCTGTTATTCCGGCCAAGAAACTAACTGGCACGAACACTGCAGCAAGCACTAATGATGTAGCGATAAGCGGACTAACAAGTGTTTCCATCGCTTTCTTCGTGGCTTCGTACGGCGACAGATGTTCTTGTTCCATAATGCGTTCCACATTCTCAACCACCACAATAGCATCGTCAACAACGATACCGATTGCAAGTACAAGTCCAAGAAGCGTTAATATATTTAAAGAAAAACCGAATATCAACATGAAGCCGAATGTTCCTATCAATGAGATTGGCACTGCAACCAATGGAATCACTGTCGCTCTCCAGCTTTGCAATGAAAGGAAGACGACGAGTATGACAAGCAACAATGCTTCAAATAATGTCTTATATACTTCTGATATTGATTCAGATATATATGTAGTCATATCGAAAGGAATCTCATAACTCATTCCTTCTGGGAAATTCAAACTAATCTCTTCCATCAGAGCTTTTACTTTATCAGCTACTTCAACCGCATTTGCGCCAGGAAGCATATATATTCCTAAGATAGCAGCGTTCTCGCCGTTGATGCCGCTTTCTGTGTTATAAGACTGAGCCTCTAATGATATTCTCGCCACGTCACGCAATCTGATTAAAGAACCATCAGGGTTGGCGCGCAATACTATTTCCTCAAATTGCCCTACTGTCGAGAGACGTCCTTGAGTGGTGATTGGCGTGGTGATGTCAATTCCAGACATCGGAGCCTTGCCTAACTCACCTGCCGCCGACTCTCTGTTTTGGTCTTTTAAACTACTCTGAAGATCGGCAATTGTCAAGCCGTAGCTCGCGAGTTTATCTGGTTGCACCCATATCTGCATCGCGTAATAACGGCTGCCAATATTTGAAACTCTACCAACTCCAGGGATACGTCTGATGAGGTCGAGTACGTTAAGTGTCGCGAAATTGCTCAGATATATCTCATCGAATTTAGGGTCTGATGAGGTAAGACATATAGTCATAAGCTGACTTGGTGACTGACGTTCGACATTGATGCCGTTCTGCACCACTTCTGCTGGCAATCGCGACTCGGCTAATTTTATTCTGTTTTGAATATCGACGGCAGCCAGTTCAGGGTCGGTACCAATGTCGAAGGTCACGGTAGCTGAAAAGCTTCCGGAGTTGGAACTCGTCGATTCCATATATATCATGCCTGGAGTTCCGTTGAGCTGCTGCTCTATCGGAGTCGCTACAGCCTGCGCCACGGTGAGCGAGCTGGCGCCTGGATATGATGCGCTGATCTTCACCACAGGCGGAGTAATCTGCGGATATTGGTCTATCGGCAACATCGTCAAGCCAATGAATCCTACAATGACTATCAATATTGATATGACGATGGAAAATACCGGTCTATCTATAAAAAAAGAAACCTTCATACTTCTTAGTATTTGTAATAAAATTCAACTCTATCACCTGGATTCAACTTATGATGTCCTTCGGTAACGATAAACTCTCCTGCGCTGAGACCTCTCTCAACGACAACATTATTACCTATCTCTGGTCCTATCTCGATAAATCTTCTCTCCACAGTCGAGTCGACACGCAATACATAAATGTACGCGCCGCCTTTTTCAATGTCGACAGACTTCAAAGGAACTACGTTGGCATTTTCTCTTACGTCTAACAACAACTTGACTTTTGTAAACTGTCCAGGTAACAAGGCCCTGTCGGGATTTGTCATCTCGGCTCTGACAGAGAATGTTCCTGTTAGTTCGTCCACCTGAGGTGCCGCAAAATCGACAAGTCCTTTATATGGATATATTGTATTGTCTGCTAATGTTATGGTGACATGTGGCTGCCAAGAACGAGTGGTGTCTTTCTGACCGAATTCTACATTTCTTTCTTTCGATTTAAGATAATCCAATGCCGTCATGCTGAAGTCAATCAAAACAGTGTCCATCTTTATTATCGTTGCAAGATGTGACTTTGATGAAGGTCCAACCAATGTTCCCAAGTCGGCTTCACTTTCAGATATATATCCTGATATTGGTGAGTTGACTGTTGTATAACTGAGTTCCAACTCTGCTTGGTATAAATCAGCTTCGCTCATAGAAACTGAGGCTTTCGCTGTTTCGTAAGCTGCTATAGCATTGTCCAAATCCAGCTGGCTTGCAGCGTTTTGTTCATATAAAGGACGAATTCTTTCCAAGTCACGTTCCGCCTTGCGTGCCTGCGCCTGGTCTTTGTTAAGCTGCGCCTTGGCCTTATCGACTCTCGCTTTATATCTGTCTTGGTTAATAACAAATAAAAGCTGGTTCTTGCTGATATATGTTCCTTCTTCAAAAAGCATCTTCTCTAAATAACCTTCAACACGAGCTCTGATTTCAACAAACTGTTGCGCTCTGATACGTCCCACATATTCTCCATAAATGGCAACATCTTCCTGCTTCACTTTCTCAACAGTGACCACAGGATAAATTTCTTCAGGTTCTTCCCTATCTAAAAAATGAAAAACAACAGCAGCTGTAACAATAAGCAATACTGCAGTAATAATTAGTTTTTTGTGTTTAGTGATAAAGTTTAGTTTTTCCATATATTATTAATAATTTAATAATAAAAATTAACAAGCATTATACCAATAGAAATACTATTGATATATGATGATTTACGTTTTTGTATTTTTATAATATTCCACAAAGTGTGTATTTTTTCCACATATCACAAAAAAGGCTAAAGAGTAACTTTAGCCTTTTTATCAAACACTTTAAGTCTCTGTTCGACTTTGTGTCTTTGCAACTTTATTTATCGTCTCATTTGTTGTTGCTGTTGTCTTTGCATCTCTTCCAAACGTTTTTGGAAATTAGATTTCTTGACAGGTTTTCTCTTAGCTTTTTCAATTTGCTTGCGTAATTTATCTTCATTAAGGAAAATCTTGAAGAGATACATTTGCAAGAATGTAATCAAGTTGACTAAAAGATAATAGTAACTCAAACCAGCTGAGTAGCTATTGAAAATTCCAAGGAACATGATTGGCATGAGATACATCATAAATTTCATACCTGGCATTGCTTGATCGCCTTGTGCTTGTTGCATTTGTTTGTTATTGATGTAAGTATAAAGCAATGTTGAAACTGTCATCAATAATGTGAACAAGCTAACGTGGTCTCCATAGAATGGAATATTGAAAGGCAAGTCTAAAATGCTGTCGTATGTCGACAAGTCGTCGGCCCATAAGAATGGTTGTTGACGCAATTCGATACTTGATGGGAAGAAACGGAATATCGCAATCAAGATTGGGAATTGCAATAACATTGGGAGACATCCTGATGTTGGACTTGCGCCAGCTTTCTTGTAAAGATCCATGATAGCTTGCTGTTTCTTCATGGCGTCTTCTTGTTTTGGATATTTTGCGTTGATTTCATCGATTTCTGGCTTCAAAACGCGCATCTTAGCAGATGACATATATGATTTGAAAGCGATTGGCATCAAACATATTTTGATGATGAGTGTCAATATTAAGATAACTACGCCATAGTTCCAGCCATATTGTCCTAACCAATTGAAAACATTGATAACGATGAGTTTATTGATCCAAGAAACGAGTTTACCGCCGAGTGGAATTTGGTCTTCGAGATTCAAGTCATATTGTTTCAAGACTTTGAAATTATTAGGTCCGAAATAATATGACATTTCAATCTTATTGTCTTCGTTCAAGCCTTCAAAAGGAACGTCGATGACGGCACTCATAGATTTTTGGTAACGTTTGTTCGATGGTCTTGATTTAGTATGTAACTCAACAAATGCATCGTCGAAACTATCTTTTGAGATAAGAGCATAGCTGAAGAATTTTTGTTTGAAAGAAATCCATTTCACGCCTGAACTCAATTCTTTTTCTTCATTAGCGACTTCTGTCTTAGAAAGAGCTTCCACGTCATTATTTGTATACATATAATAAATAGTCTCGAAATTGATGCGGTCGCTAGCTTTCTCTTGTTTAAGAACATCAACTGCCCAATCCATTGTCATGAAACGTGTGTTTGCAGGAATGATGCCTTTGAGGTTATTTGTAACAATGTCGAAACCAAGCATATATTGGTCTTTGTACATTGTGTAACGATATTCTAAATATTTGTCGAGGCTCTTGTTGCCTTCTGCGTCATTGACGTAAGCGCGGAGAGAAACAATCAAAGAATCTCTTCCATCGAGTGTTAATGTTTCATTTCCTTCGTATGGAAAGCCGTTGATATAAGGCTCGAAATAAAGATCGTATGAGTTGATGCCTTTACCGTCGGCGATAAATTCGAGGTTAAATTTTGAGGTTTCTTCGTCAAAACCTATCAGAGGGAGTGAGTCGTAAGTCTTGTAATCTTTAAGTTCGACTGTCTTCACATAAGCGCCTCTTGATGAAAGGTCTACTTTAAGCAATTCGTTTTCGAGTGTCAATGTTTTGTTTTCGCCTACAGATGCATTTGCGAATGAACCGAATTGCTTGTAACGTGCTGAGTAAGATTCGTCTTCAACAATGCTGTTGCTTTTTTCTGTCATAATAGCATTTGCTTCAGCCATTGCTATAGAATCTCTAACGAAGCGTTCTTTGTTAACTCTGTTGATAGAGTCTTGAATGTGACGTTGTTGTGCTAGTTCTTCTTTAGATGGTGTCATCCATACTGACCAACCGATTAAGATTCCTAAAATGAGGACGATACCAATAAGAGAATTTTTATCCATATAAATTCATTTAATTTTTAAAGGTGCAAAAATAACATAAAAGGCTATTTTACATTATTTTTACACCTATTTTTCGATGATAAAATTTGATGTTTTATTGATTATTTTCCACTATATTCGAGCATTGCTTTTACGAAGCCGACGAACATAGGATGTGGTTTTGCCACCGTACTCTTGTATTCTGGGTGATATTGTGAAGCGACATACCATGGATGGTCTTCTATCTCAACTACTTCAACCAAGTTTGTATCTGGGTTAACACCTGTTATCTTCATGCCGTGTTTCTTGAATTCTTCAATATATTCATTGTTGAATTCATAGCGATGACGGTGACGTTCTGAGATAAGTGTCTCGCCGTATGCTCTGTAAAGATTTGAGTTTTCGTCGACTTTACAAGGATAAGCGCCAAGACGCATTGTTCCGCCCATATTAGTGATATTCTTTTGTTCAGCCATGATGTCGATGACTGGATGTTTTGTGTCAGGACTCATTTCGCGTGAGTGAGCATCTTCATAGCCGAGGACGTTTCTTGCGAATTCTACTACAGCGCATTGCATACCGAGACAGATACCCATGAAAGGAATCTTATTAACGCGAGCATATTCTACAGCGTTGATTTTGCCTTCGATACCTCTGCTGCCAAAACCTGGAGCTACTAAGATACCATCTACGCCAGCTAAAATATCCTTTGCGTTTTCTCTTGTAATTTCTTCACTATGAATGCTCTTGATATGAACTTTTGTATCATTTGCAACACCACCATGAATCAAAGCCTCACGGATTGATTTGTATGCGTCTTTTAATTCTACATATTTACCAACTAAAGCAACAGTGATATCGTGTTTTGGATTGTGAAGACGTTCCAAGAATTTCTTCCAGTTTTCAATGTCAATTTTTTCTGGAATTTCTGTATTTGTCTTTCTTAACACTTCTCTATCAAGGCCTTCTTCCATCATCAAGACAGGAACGTCGTAGATTGAGTCAGCATCGATACATTCAATAACTGATGTTTTTTCAACATTACAGAACAAAGCAATCTTAGATTTGATTGATTGTGTGAGATGTTTTTCACAACGGCAGACGATGATGTCTGGCTGAACACCTTGTTCTTGCAATGATTTTACTGAATGTTGAGTTGGTTTGGTCTTGAGTTCTTGTGCTGCAGAGAGATAAGGAACCAATGTAAGGTGGATCACAACTGAATCCTGGCCCATTTCCCAACGCATCTGACGGATAGCTTCTACGAATGGCAATGACTCGATGTCACCGACTGTACCACCGATTTCAGTGATAACGAAGTCGTATTTTCCAGTATGACCGAGAAGTTTGACGCATCTCTTGATTTCGTCTGTGATATGAGGAACAACTTGAACTGTTGATCCGAGATATTCGCCTTTTCTTTCTTTGTTGATAACGCTTTGATAAATACGACCTGTTGTAACGTTATTAGCCTTTGAAGTCGCTGTATTTGAAAAACGTTCATAGTGGCCTAAGTCGAGGTCTGTTTCTGCACCGTCTTCAGTCACGAAACATTCGCCATGTTCGTATGGATTCAATGTACCTGGATCTATATTGATATATGGATCGAGTTTTTGGATTGTTACAGAAAATCCTCTTCCTTGCAATAACTTTGCTAAAGATGAAGAAATAATACCTTTACCCAAAGATGATGTAACACCACCGGTTACAAAAATGTATTTTGTCTTTTTCATAAAAAAAGGATTTTATACGATAAAACAACTATTTAGACGGGTTGCAAAATTACTAAACTTTATTGACAAAAAAAAGATAATTAATTTTATTTTTTCAATTCATAATTCTCAATGCATAAAGCATAATTAGAGCGTTATAATTTATAACACAAAGACGCGAAGCGTCGATGCACTTTGCGTCTTTATGTCTTTGTGACTTTGTGACTTTGTGACTTTTCGTCTTTGCCTCTTCTTATTGTTCGAGATACATTCTCAAGAGGCTTCTGTTAGGATGTTGTTTTAACTTTTTAAGTGCCTTATCCTTAATCTGTCTAACCCTTTCTCTTGTCAAATCTAGGCGATATGCAATCTCCTCCAAGGTATAATTATGCGACACGTCTATACCAAAATAGAGATTTATGATTTCTCGTTCTTTGTCGCTCAATATTGACATGGAGCGTCGTATTTCGCAGCCGTCCAGCTTACGAATAATATTTTCGTCTGTAGAGGCAGAGCCTTCTGGAATAATGGTGTCAATCAACGACATATCGTCATCATCATTTATAGGAGCGTCCATTGAAACTTCCTTGGCATTCATACGAATCGCCGCCATAACTTTATGTTCTGGTAAATCTAATTCTTCAGCGATTTCCTTAACCGTAGGTTGTCTGTGATATAGTTGTTCCAAACGCGTTGAAGTCTTCTTTATCTTCGACAAGGCTCCAACTTGATTCAAAGGAAGTCGTATCATTCTTGACTGTTCTGCAACTGCTTGCAATATTGATTGTCTAATCCACCAAACTGCGTAAGATATGAACTTAAATCCTTTTGTCTCATCAAATCGTTGTGCTGCCTTAATAAGACCGACATTGCCTTCGTTTATCAAATCAGGCAAGCTCAATCCTTGATTTTGATATTGTTTTGCTACAGACACCACAAATCTGAGATTTGCTTTCACCAATCTTTCCAGTGCGATTTCGTCTCCTGCTTTTATTCTTTGTGCAAGCACCACTTCCTCTTCCGGGGTCACCATATCTTCTCTTGCTATATCCGCAAGATATTTATCCAACGATCCTAATTCACGATTCGTTATTGATTTCGAAATTTTTAATTGTCTCATACTTTAGTCTAACAAAGTTGTTCCTAGATTGTTTTATAGTTTTTCTTTCATCCACGATTTTTTATATTCACTAAACTTCACTAATATTTCGTGTTTATTCCTGTCTTTTCGTGGACATTTTCATCCACTAATCTTCACTAATATTTCATGTTTATTCGTGTCTTTTCGTGGACATTTTTTTATCGATAAAATTCAAAAGTTATATTATAAGTTCCTGTTGAATTAGTTCCTTCTATTCTGATCTTACCGTTTCTATCATTGCCCAATGCCTTCCTAAGATCATTTTCTGAACTTACTTTTTGATAATTAACTGATAATATTATAAAATCGTTTGTAATGCCTTTCTGTTTGAAAATTCCATCATTCACTTCAACAACTTTTAATCCGTAGTTTATTCCAAGCTCATTCTTCAATGACATTGGCAAAGCTTGCGCCTTTATTCCTAACACTTCGTTATAGAAGCTATCGCTATCTTTATGCATCTCTTCTGTACCTTCCAAATTCTTGAGTGTTACTTCCTTTACTAATATTTTTCCATCACGCTGTATCTTCACCATGACCTTATCGCCTGGACGATACTGGCTTACGACTCCTACCAACTGTGAATTAGAATTAACAGAAATATTATTAACACTTAACAGAATATCATCTTCCTTAATGCCAGCTGCTTTTGCGCCTCCTCTTTCATTCACTTCCATAATGTAAACTCCTGACATTTCCTTAATTCCTTTAGCTTCCGCGAGTTCTTCTGTTATCTCAACAATACTAACTCCCAAATACGCTCTTTGCAATGAACCATACTGCAAGAAATCCTCAACGACTTTCTTAACTATATTTGATGGTATAGCAAAAGAATATCCTTCATAACTACCTGTGCGAGAAGCTATAGCTGCATTTATTCCTATAAGATTTCCATCAACATCAACCAATGCGCCACCACTATTACCTGGATTTATCGCAGCATCGGTCTGAATGAACGATTCTATCGTACTTCCATCACCTAAGATATTGATGTTACGAGCCTTGGCACTAACAATACCAGCCGTAACCGTAGATGTCAAATTAAAAGGATTTCCAACAGCGAGCACCCACTCTCCTACTTTCACCTCATCAGAATCAGCAAAAGTCAGATATTCCAAATCTTTTGCATCAACCTTTATCAATGCTAAATCTGTACTTGGATCGTTACCTATAATCGTCGCGCTTCTCTTATGTTTGTCGTTGAATGTCACTTCAATCTTACTTGCGCCTTCCACAACGTGATTATTTGTAACTATATAGCCATCTGGAGAAATCACCACACCAGAGCCGTATGCGACAGAAACATTATTAGGTATTTGCATCTGTCCTCCATACAATTGTTCTATCAATGAACCGAAGAAATCATAATAACTGCTGCCTCGTGAAACGACTTCCGTCTTGATGTGAACTACGGTATTTACAGTCTTTTCAGCCGCATCAACAAAATCATTTTCATCACTATACGACATATAATTTGCCTTAACAACTGGCATTGTCTTATCGTCAACAGAGCAAGTTTGCATTTCCGAATTCGCCAAAGATTGTCTCATTTCACGTTGCGACATATAAAGATTGACTGTCAAAACACATAATGCTACCACAATAGCACTTAAAGTCATGAATAAGATTTTTGTTTTACTCTTCATATTTTAAAAATTAGTTAGTTAATAAAAGCGATGTCTGTCTTTGTTTAAAAAATCTTTTCAGGAGACATCTTCCTGATTTTTCAAGAGTAAAGATTCTTTTTTCGATATGGTTTGTTTTAAAAAAAGTACTATTTTTACAATATCAAAATTCCTGCCAAAACATATAGTGTTTTAAAACAGAATATTTTTATGAATAGCTCTATAAATCAAAGCATTAAATTCAGCAAATTTCATGGTGCCGGCAATGATTTCATCATGATAAACGCAATAAAAAAAGAAATATTATTAGATGAGGAATTAATATATAATATGTGTGACCGACGTGTCGGTATTGGCGCTGATGGATTGATAATGTTATTGCCTTCTGATAATTATGATTTTAGAATGAAATATTACAATTGCGACGGCAAGGAAAGTACTTTTTGCGGTAATGGAGGTCGTTGTATTGCAGCTTTCGCATATCAACAAGGCATAATAAACAACACTGCCACTTACGAAGCCGTTGATGGCATTCATAATGTCAGTATTTTGCAAAAATCTTTTAACGAATTTCATGTAGAATTGTCAATGTGCGACATTTTGTCTTATAAATATGACGAAAACAGCCTTTTAATCAACACAGGATCACCTCATTATGTTAAAAAAATTAACAATTTGTCAGATTTAGATGTCAATACAGAAGGTGCTAAAATACGTTATGACAAAAATATTTCCGATGATGGCGTCAATGTTGATTTCCTATTAAATGACAACGGAAACATTCATATCAGGACTTATGAAAGAGGCGTTGAAAACGAGACTCTAGCCTGCGGCACAGGCGTAACAGCTTCTGCAATAGCAGCTTCGCTTTGGTTCGGAGGAAACGATATCGATGTCTATACTCAAATCGCCAAATTGAATGTTCGCTTCGAGAAAGAAAACGATAATTTTAAAAATGTAATTTTATCTGGTCCTGCCGCACACGTTTTTGACGGAATATTTATCTTTGCACCTCAAAAATAAAATTCATGTTTGCACAGAACGAAAATATTATCATAAGAGCTGCTGAGCCTAAAGACGCCTCATTAATATATAAATGGGAAAATGACCAGGAAATCTGGCGAGTCAGCGAAACTTATATGCCATATTCTCTATATCAAATAGAAGAATTTTTATTGAACAACCACGACTTGTTTTCTGTCAGACAAATTCGTTTCATCATCGAAAGAAAAGATGACAACAATAATATAGGCTGTATCGACTTATACGATTTTGACCCTATCCACATGAGAGCTGGCATTGGAATTCTGTTGCAAAAAGATTTTAGAAAACAAGGCTACGCTAAAGAAGCGCTACAACTCATCCTCGATTATTGTTTCAAAACATTGATGCTCAAACAAGTATATTGTCTCATTGACGTACTTAATACAGACAGCATCAACTTATTCACAAAAGTCGGATTCGTCCAATGCGGACTTCGTAAAGAATGGATAAGAACGCCTGAAGGATTTATAGACGAAATTGAACTTCAATATATTAACAAAAATTTTTAATGAAAACGTTGAAATCATATCATCAAAATCATATCAATAAAATGAAAAAAATGAAACGTATCGCATTCGGCATCTTCTGCATATTATTGATGTCTTCCGTTTTATTTTTTATAAAATCATATAAATCAATTATTTATCCTAATATATCAACTGCGGAAAATTATTCTTTATATATTTATTCCAACGATGATTTCGAAACAATAAAAAACAAACTTTACTCTGACAGTCTCGTAATAAACAAGAAATCTTTTGAGTGGGTCGCTAAAAAACTCGATTATCCAAAATACATAAAATCTGGACATTACATCATTAAAGATGGCATGAGTAATCGTCATCTTTTAAATATGCTTCGTTCTGGAAGCCAGACACCTGTGAAATTCACATTTAATAACATAAGGACCCTGGAACAACTTGCAGCTCGCATCGACGAACAACTAGAACTCGATTCTCTGGCGGTTTTAAATGCCATCAAAGGAAATGCAACTCTTAAGGAAATGGGATTCGACAAGGAAAATTTTGCAGCTTTATTCATACCAAACACATACGAATTATATTGGAATATCGATGCTAACGAGTTTGTCGAAAAGATGATTAATGAATATAACAAATTCTGGAACGAAGAACGCATAAATAAAGCTAAATCACTTAATATCACACCAATAGAAGCAAGCATCTTAGCTTCTATTGTCGACAAGGAAACTACTAAAGTATCAGAAATGCCTTGCATTGCCGGCGTTTATATCAATAGATTAAAGAAAAACTGGGCACTTCAAGCTGACCCAACTTTAGTATTCGCAATCGGAGATTTTGAAATAAAAAGAGTCCTTGATATTCACAAAGAAATCGAGTCACCTTACAATACATATAAATATATAGGGCTTCCTCCAGGACCTATTTGCATTCCTTCAATTGCAGCCATAGACGCTGTCTTAAATGCTGAAAAACATAAGTATTTCTACTTTTGCGCAAATTCTGACATGTCTGGATATCATGTCTTTGCAAGAAATATGAAAGAACATAACATGAATGCTGAAAAATATAGAAAAGCATTGAACAAAAGAAGAATTTGGAAGTAAGTTTTTTTCTTGCTGTGAGCTATGCGCCATGAGCAATCAATTAAACAAACAACATAAATGAATATATTAAATACATATAACAAGTTCATAGCTCATAGCACAAGGCTCGTAGCTTTATTAGTATTGTTTTCGTTTTCATTAAGGGTTTCATCCCAGGAAATCGTTTATTCTCCTGATGATTCCTTAAAAAACATTAAGAAAAACATAGGCATCATCGTTGGAACCGAAACAGCTCTTTATGTAGGTTCAATGACAGGCTTATATTATTTATGGTATGCCGATTATAATCAAGAAGGCTTTCATTTTCACAATGACAACAATAACTGGCTGCAAATGGATAAAGCTGGTCATTCAATGTCGGCTTATTATGTAGGAACACTTGGTTACGAAGCGTTGCGACTTGCAGGTTGCAATGAGAAAAAATCAATATTATATGGAGCACCCGTTGGCTTTGTTTTTCTTACCACAGTAGAATTTTTCGACGGATTATCAACAGGTTGGGGGTTTTCTTGGGGTGATATGATTGCTAATGCTGCAGGAACCGGATTATTTATGGGACAACAGGCACTTTGGCACGAACAAAGAATCTCTATGAAATATTCTTATCATAACACTCAATTTCCTCAATACAACCCAAATCTGCTAGGAAGCAATTTTCCTGAAAAGATGCTAAAAGATTACAACGGCCAGACAATATGGCTTTCTTTTAACATCAAATCATTGTTTCTCAACAAAGAAAGCAAATTCCCTTCATGGATAAACGTCGCATTAGGATATAGTGCAGATGGAATGACACATAGCACATACGAGCAATTTCCAGAATTCACCAGGACACGACAATTCGTGCTCTCTCCAGACATCGATTTGACCAGAATTCCAGTGAAAAACAAATTCTTAAAAACAACATTGAAAGTATTAAACTTCATTAAAATACCTATGCCAGCCGTAATGCTGGATTCTAACGGATGTTTCTCCTGGCATTGGCTCTATTTTTAATCATAAAGTAAAAAAACTGTTGACAGCAGTCTGTTGCCCTTTGACTTTTTCGTATCTTTGTAGAAAATTAATTTATTATGAAAACATTATTTAAGACAATAGCATTTGTATCTTTATTATCCTTAATCTCTTGCGGAAATAATCCTGAAAAATCTAGAATCTATCTTGACAAAGGAATGGATTATCTCTATCATTCTCAATTTGAAGAATCCATAGATTTTTTTGACAAAGCAATAAAATATGATGCTGAAAATCACGAAGCTTATTTCTATCGCGGATGTGCAAAATACAATATCTTACAAAAAGAATCAGCTCTAGACGATTATAATAAAACAATCGAATTAAATCCAAATTACCTTCAGGCTTATTTCAATATCGGCTTATACTACAGAAGCATAAGCGATTACGACATGGCTTGCTACTACTTCAAAATTGCAGAAGCCAAAGGCAGACCAAACATGGAAGATTATACAAAACATTGTAGATAACTAAGGCTTTTGAACTAAAGCCATTGAACTTGGCATTATGGTAAAGACTATCTTTTGGGATTGGAACGGAACTCTATTAAACGACCTCGACTTGTCATTGGAGTCTGTAAATGTTTTGCTAAAAGAAAGAAATATTCCTGAATTAACCGCCGAACGATATAGAGATATTTTCGGGTTCCCAGTAGTGGATTATTATGTCAAAGCTGGCTTTGACTTTGAAAAAGAACCTTTCGAAATACCTGCAAAACAATATGTTAAATTGTACGCAGCAGGAGCACCTAAGTTAAACTTATTCCAAGATGTCGTTGACACTCTTAATTTTTTTAAAGAAAACGGCTATCGACAGATTGTATTATCAGCAATGAAAGATGATAATTTAAAGCTGATGATAAACAATGCTGGAATATCACATTTCTTTGAACATATTTTTGGTATAAGCGACAACTACGCCAGAGAGAAAGTCTCTTTAGGAAAACAAGTTGTCAAAAAACTGAATTTGAATCCGTCTGAATGTCTTATGATCGGCGACACATTGCACGACGCAGAAGTCGCAGAACAATGTGGATTCGATTGCGTCTTATTCAGCGGAGGACATGTTTCTAAACAACGTCTTGAAACAACTGGAAATAAAATTGTAGATACTCTGAGCGAATTGAAACAAATCACTATTCTTCAATGATTTCCATAGAATTATCCACTGGTGATTCCATGTAATTATCAGTAGAAATCAAATTGCCAGAAACATCATAGAACTTCCACTCTCCCACTTTTGCGCCATCTTTGAAAAGACCTTCTTCTTTAACCATGCTATTCGGATAGTAATGAACGTAACTTCCGTTCAATTTGTCATTGCTGTAATATGCCTCAATCATAGGGACTCCGTTGTCGTAAAATCTTGAATACAAACCGTGTTTCATTCCGTTGACATATTCTGTTTCTTCTACAACTAACTTAGTTCCAGGCAAATAAGCTTCAGACTTACCTACCAAATTGCCGTTATTATAATTTTCAACGAGAATCAAAGAACCGTCTTCTTCGCTATAATATTCCCATCTGTCTTGCTTTTTCTTGTTGACATAGTTACCTTTAGCAACGACTTTACCATTTGGAGAATATATTTCACTTTCTGTAACATTATTCTTTAAATGCTTGTTTTTGGCAAACAAACTTCCATCTTCAGAATAATATAGGAACTCTCCTATTGGTTCATTATTTTTAAACTGACCTTTATAACGTATTTGTCCATTGGTCTGATATTCAACCCATTTGCCTTGACGACGACCTTGTTTATCAGTTTTGTTATAATTATTTTGAGCGTAAATGTTTTCTGATAATAATAATGTTAAAAGTGTTAATGAAAATGTAAATATTTTTGTTAATTTTTTCATAATTTGTTTTTTTGCAAAGTTAAAAAGTTTTTAGAATTAACGTATCTTTGCAGAAAAAGTTGTATGATTTATGGCAGAATATTCATCTATATTATTGGAAAAGGCAGTTGACGAATTATCTAAGTTACCAGGCATCGGCAAAAAGACAGCATTGCGACTTGCTTTACATCTCTTAGGAGAAGAAAAAGTCATGACCGACCAATTATGCAAGTCATTGAGTGACATGAGAAATAATATCGTTTTATGCAAGCGCTGCTATAACATCAGCGATGAGCCTTTATGCTCAATTTGCTCCAATCCAAAACGCGATGAATCGCTGCTTTGTGTAGTCGCCGATATGCGCGATGTGCTAGCAATTGAACGAACCTGCTCTTTCAACGGTTTGTACCACGTCCTCGGAGGAATCATAAACCCAATCGAAGGAATATCACCAAACGATTTAAGAATCAACGAACTTCTGGAAAGAACCATCAAGGATGATATTAAAGAAATTATCTTAGCATTGCCTGCAACAATAGAAGGCGACACAACTAATTATTATCTGTCAAGAGTGTTAAAAGATTTTAACGGAACTATAAGCACAATTGCAAAAGGAATCTCTGTTGGCGACGCACTAGAATACGCCGACGAAGTGACCCTGGGAAGATCTATAGCGAATCGTATTCCGTATAATAAATAGTTTAAGGTTTAAGGTTTAAGGTTTAAAGTTTAAGGTTTAAAGTTCAAAGTTCAAAATTCATTGCCAATTGCTCATTTTCAATTATTAATTTTTCATTGTTAATTTTCAATTGTTCATTGTCAATTGTCAATTGCTCATTCTCAATTTCATCAAAGAGATCAAGTTGATTTTCTGTAAGATATAATTCAGCTGGAACTTCATATTCATAATGAGATATGAAGCGTTCTATGCTTTTCTTTATCAATTTGATTGGCGTAGTTTTTCTCGCCTTACAATAATTTTTAAGAGATTTATACTGACCTGAAGTCAATTTAAAAGTCACCGCATGATATTTATATCTGCGGCGACTTTTATTTTTATTTCTATTAGACGACATAGATTTCTTAATTTTCAGTTTTCAGTTTTAAATTTTCAATTCTTCATTGCTTCGTCTAACATCATTTGTGCGAGTCGTTCTGCTTCAGCTTCTGTCTTGCCTTCTGAATAAACTCTAATGATTGGTTCTGTATTTGATTTACGCAAATGAACCCAACCTTCAGCGAAGTCAATCTTAACGCCGTCGATTGTTGTAACTTGTTCATTTTTAAACTTGTCAGCTATCTTTGCCAAAATTTCATCTACATTTGTTGAAGGGTCGAGTTCAATTTTGTTTTTCGACATATAATATAATGGGAATTTTGACTTCAATTCTGAGCAAGTGCATTGTGATTCACATAGATAAGTGAGGAAAAGACCGACACCGACCAAAGCGTCGCGACCATAATGCAATTCTGGATATATGATGCCGCCATTGCCTTCGCCGCCGATGACAGCGTTAACTTCTTTCATTTTTTCAACTACGTTGACTTCACCAACAGCTGCTGCAAAATATTCTGCGCCAAATTGTTGTGTCACGTCACGCAATGCGCGTGTTGAAGAAAGATTTGAAACTGTGTTACCTTTTTTATTTTGTAAAATGTAAGATGCTACTGTAACCAAAGTGTACTCTTCGCCATACATTTCGCCGTTTTCATCGATGAAAGCGAGACGGTCGACGTCTGGGTCGACAACGATACCGAAGTCAGCGCCGACTTCCTTAACCTTAGCACAAGTATCGACCAAATTAACAGCAAGAGGTTCTGGATTATGAGCGAAATTACCAGTCACTTCGCAGTTCAATTCAACGATATCTGTAACGCCTAATTTTCTGAGTAACATTGGAATAGCGATTCCACCTGTTGAGTTAACGGCATCGACAACGACTTTGAGATTAGCTTTTGCAATTAAATCTTTATTTACGAGAGGGAGATTGCAAACCATATCAACATGGCGTTCAATCCAGTCATTTTCAACAGAGTATGTTCCTATTTCGTCTATATTTGAAAATTCGTAGTCGTCGGCAGCAGCTTTTTCAAGGAGCCATTCTCCTTCAGCTTTTGAAATAAATTCGCCCTTGTTATTCAACAATTTAAGAGCATTCCATTGTCTTGGATTATGACTTGCAGTGAGGATTACTCCGCCGTCGGCTTTCATTTCTGTAACAGCGACTTCAACAGTTGGCGTTGTGCTAAGACCGATGTCGATGACATCTGCGCCCATGCCTTGCAATGCTCCGCAGACCAATTGGTTGACCATAGTACCAGAAAGGCGGCCGTCACGACCGACAACGATACGAGGACGTTTGACGCCAGAACGACGAATTAAACATACAAAAGAAGATGTGAGTTTCACAATGTCGATTGGTGTGAGTCCGTTGTCTGGTTTTCCACCTATGGTTCCACGGAATCCGGATATAGATTTAATTAATGTCATAACGTTATATTTTTTGCAAATATAAGGCAGTTTTTTTTAAATTTGCAAAAAAAAGATATGGGTTTTAACGACGATAATTTTCTTGACGATTATGAAATTCAAGAGTTGATAAATCGCTTTGAAAATCAGCTCGAAAGCGGCATGCCATTATTTTTTGACGCCGATGAATTGAATATCATTCTCGAACATTACGTCCAAAAAAACGATATACCAAAAATCAATATTATTGCTGATTTAGCAAGCACTTATCACACCACTAACCCACTCACCAATCTTATTATGGCGAAGAAGTATTTGTCTGTACAAGACGCTTCAAATGCCTTGCCTTATTTAAACGATGATAATAACAATACAGAAGACCCTGATTATCAACTAAGTTTAGGCTATTGTTATTCATTGATGGACGAACATAAAAAATCATTGACTGCATATAAAAAAGCCATCAAACTTCTTGACAAGGAGAATTGCGACGACATTTACAATTCCATGGCTGTGGAATATATGTTATTGCGAGACTTTGAACGTGCGCTTTATTATTTCAAGAAAGGACTTAATGCTAGCCCTGATATCGCTGAACAATATGCAGAAATAACAAATTGTTACTTTTTCCTCGACAGACCTGATGAAGCCATCGAGTTTTTCAAAGGCGAAGTCGACAAAAATCCTTATAGCATAACTGCTTGGATGACATTGGGAAATTGCTATTTGAGAATACATCTTCTTGAAAAAGCCGTTGAACAATATGAATATGCAATGGCAATCGACCAGCATTTTCCAAGCGCATATATCAATATTGCCACGATTTACAATGAGTTAGACAAATATCAAGATAGTATTGACATTATTGAAGAAGCATTTAGAAATGATGTTAAAAAACCTATTTTGTATTGTCTTTACGGAGAAGCCTTGGCAAAAACAGGAAACAAGTCAGAAGCAATATTTAATTTCAACAAAGCCATTGAGTTAGACGAAAACATAGCTGAAGCTTATGCTGGCCTTGGATTTATATTTTGCGAAGAAAACAATCATCAATCTGCAATAAAATTTTTAAAAAGAGCACATACACTAGCTCCATATAATACTGATTATCTTTATGTTTTAGTTGAAGAACATAACAAAACCGAAAAATTCAAGACCTCGTTAAAATATTTAAAGGAAATTGAAGAACTTTTTCCCTACGATGTCAATTTATACATCGCATATATGGAAGTCTATATTTTGCTAGACGACATCAAGAATGCGATTAAATATATTGAAAAAGGATTGAAACTACTTGGAAGACAAGCTCCTTTGTTATATAGATTAGCTTTTATAAATTTCGTTGACGAAGATCATGAAACAGGAATGCTAAATTTAGAAGAAGCTTTGAATATCGATTATGAAGGCGTTCATGAATTCATTGATTTTGATCCTAACTACATTATGAACAACGAAGAAATCGTTAATTTAATAAACAGATATAAAACAACTAAATAAATATGAATCAATACATTGCAAATTTCTTTAAAGGAATCGGAATCGGTTCTGCTAACGTAATACCAGGAGTATCTGGCGGAACAATCGCTTTGATAACAGGCATTTTCGAACGCTTAATCAATGCATTAAAATCTTGTAACTTAACAGCTATCAAATTGTTTTTCACAGGCAAGTTTAAAGAATTTGCCAAACACATCGATTTATGGTTCCTAGTCTCAGTAGGCGCTGGTGTCATAGTGGCAATCCTATCTATTGCAAGATTATTTGAATTCCTATTTGCTGAATATCCTATTTACCTTTGGTCATTCTTCTTTGGAATGATTTTAGTTTCAATATATTACGTTGGAATTACAATAGAAAAATTCAATTGGAAAGTCGTTCTTTCATTCATCATCGGAACCGCTATCGCTTTATTTATCGCATTCGGAACTCCAGCAAACGAAAACAGCAACATTTTTTACTTAATGATTTGCGGTGCTGTAGCGACTTGCAGTATGATATTACCTGGACTTTCTGGTTCTTTTGTTTTAGTTTTAATGGGTAATTATCAACTAATTATGATTGATGCTGTCAACGACTTAAATCTTGGAATATTACTTCCTGTAGCATTTGGAGGCGTTGTGGGATTACTCGCATTTTCTCATCTCTTATCATGGATTTTCAAAAACTATAGAGATATAACAATCGCTGTATTAACAGGTTTCATTTTGGGTAGCATGCCAATTATATGGCCTTGGAAAAACGACGTCATAACTTATTTCGGCAGTGAAGAGAAAGTAACAGGCTACGAATATTACTTCCCTGAATTCAATATGGAATTCGCTACAGCATTAGTAATCATGCTTATAGGAGCAGCACTGATAGTGTTGACTGAGAAAATGGCGAAAAAAACTAATTCATAATTCATAATTCATAATGCATAATTCATAATTACACTCTTAATTATGTTCGGTTTACTTGGAAAGTCATTAGGTCATTCTTTTTCGAAGGATTATTTCACAAAGAAATTTTCTGAGTTAAACCTTAATTATTCTTACCAAAACATTGAGATTGAGAATATTAGCGACATAATTCCTTTTATTAAGGAAAATAAAAACTTAAAAGGTTTTAACGTAACTGTTCCTTACAAAGAAGAAATTATTCCATTCCTTGATTTTATCGATGATACAGCAAAAGAAGTCGGAGCTGTCAATACAGTGAAGATTTATGATTACGGAAGATTGAAGGGATTTAATACGGATGTGATTGGGTTTGAGAAACTTTTAGAAGAGTCACAAAGTCGCAAAGACACAAAGTCGCATAGTTTTAGCAACGCTTTGATTTTTGGAAGCGGCGGCGCGTCGAAAGCGGTTCAATATGTTTTAAATAAAAAGAATATTCCTTATAAGATTGTGAGTCGTGCTTTTAAGTTAGGAGTTAGGAGTGTGGAGTTAGGAGTTGGTTATGATGAGATTAACGCCACGGGATTTTCACCTTATTCCATTATAATAAACACGACGCCGGTGGGAATGTTTCCAAATGTTAATGAATGTTTAGAACTTCCCTACTCTACTATAGAATCGCGCCATATTTTCATCGATTTGATTTATAATCCTGAAGAGACATTATTTTTGAAGAACGCCCGTTTAAACGGAGCATCTACATATAATGGATTAAAAATGTTACACGAACAAGCGGAAGCCTCGTGGAGAATTTGGAATAATTCATAATGCATAATGCATAATTCATAATTAAACATACACTTAACACACTACTACACTATCCACATTTAAACTACTCTAAACTTTAAACCTTAAACTTTAAACCTTAAACTTTAAACTAATAAAACATGGATTTTAGCAAACAGATAGCAATAGAATTTTCAGTAACACAAACAGTTGCAAGTAACGTAATACGTCTTTTGAGTGAAGGTTGCACAGTTCCTTTCATCGCTCGTTATCGTAAGGAAATGACTAACACGATGAATGAAGAAGTCGTTGCCGCTATACAAAAGCGCCTCGAACAACTCGACGAACTCGAAAAAAGAAAAGAAGCTGTCTTAAGGTCGATTGCAGAGCAAGAGAAACTCACTCCTGAGCTGGAGGCTAATATAAAGAATGCCAAAACATTACAAGATGTCGAAGACCTATATCTTCCTTACAAGCCAAAGCGTAAGACAAGAGCTGAAATTGCTCGTCAAAAAGGACTAGAACCACTTGCCAAGATGATTATGTCGCAAGATAGCGATGACGTTGAAGGACTTGCGCAAAAATATATCGACAAGGAAAAAGGCGTTGAGAATACCAAAGACGCTTTGAAAGGCGCCTGCGACATCATGGCGGAATGGATTTCAGAAAACATCAAAGGTCGTAATCAGATTCGTAAGATATATCATAAAGAAGGAGTAATATCTTCGACATTGGTAAAAGGCAAAGAGGAAGAAGCCAAGACATATCAGCAATATTTTGACTGGAAGGAATCTATTGCCGAGGCACCGAGCCACCGTATCTTAGCGATGTTTCGTGCCGAGGCTGAAGGACTTCTTAAAGTCAAGTTGAAAGTCAATGATGAAGAAGCACTTAAGACATTAGATAATATCTTCATCAAAGCCGATAACGCATCGACAGACTTGGTGCAAGACGCCATCGACGACGCTTGGAAACGTTTGCTTGAACCTTCATTGGAAACCGAAATACGTGCTTTATACAAAGAAAAAGCCGATGAAGTCGCGATTAAGGTTTTTGCAGAGAACCTTCGTCAGCTTTTGTTGGCAGCACCTATCGGACAGAAACGCGTACTCGCTCTCGACCCAGGCTTCAGAACAGGATGTAAAGTCGTTATTCTCAACGAATACGGTGCATTATTACATAACGAGACCATCTACCCTCACCCACCTCAAAATGAAATCAGACAAGCGACAAACAAGATTCGTTCGCTCGTAAGTGCATATAAGATTGAAGTCATTGCCATCGGCAACGGAACGGCAGGCCGTGAGACAGAAGACTTCATCCGCGGAATACAATTCGACCGCGACATCATCGCCGTCATGGTTAATGAAAGCGGTGCATCTGTTTATTCTGCATCGAAAGTAGCTCGTGATGAGTTTCCAGAATATGACATAACGGTGCGTGGCGCAGTCAGCATCGGACGTCGTCTCATGGATCCACTCGCCGAACTTGTTAAGATAGATCCTAAATCTATCGGCGTCGGTCAATATCAACATGATGTAAATCAGAAGCTTCTCAACGAAGAACTCGGTCATGTCGTTGAAAGCTGCGTAAATGCTGTTGGCGTAGAATTGAACTCTGCCAGCGAGCAGCTGCTATCATACGTCAGTGGCGTTGGTC
The DNA here is from genome assembly GCA_045613185.1 of Bacteroidales bacterium. Lineage (GTDB taxonomy): Bacteria > Bacteroidota > Bacteroidia > Bacteroidales > F082 > Limimorpha. The sequence continues at coordinate 34,288 of JAZLAL010000053.1, forward strand.
CTCAAATCGCAAGTAACATCGTGAAATACCGTAACGAGAACGGCGGTTTCAAGAGTCGCAAACAATTGCTGAAAGTGCCTCGTCTCGGAGAAAAAGCCTACGAGCAATGCGCAGGATTCTTGAGAATTCATGACGCTGCACAGCCTCTGGATGCAAGTGCCGTTCATCCAGAGAGTTATCATATCGTTGAGAAAATGGCAAAGAAACTCAATGTGGAAGTAAGAGACATTATTGGAAACAAGGAACTTATCGCAAAGATAAATCCGAAAGATTTCATTGAAAACGACTTCGGCATTGAGACGATAAACGATATCATCAGCGAACTTGAGAAACCAGGCCGCGACCCAAGAAAGACTTTCGAAGTATTTGAATTCAACAAAGACATCCGCACTATAAACGACTTGAAAGCCGGAATGCAACTAGTTGGAATCGTCACCAATATAACAGCCTTCGGATGTTTCGTCGATGTCGGTGTACATCAAGACGGACTTGTACATATCAGTCAGATGTCAAATCAGTTCATAAAAGATCCGAATGAGATTGTAAAACTCAATCAAAAAGTTAAAGTCGTCGTGACTGAAGTAGATGTAGAAAGAAAGAGAATCAGTCTCAGCATGAAAAATGCGACATTGAAATAATTTTATGAAAAATATATCGTTATAAGGTCATGAAAAGAATCTTTACAATATTAATAGTATGTGTATTATCGCTTCTTACATCTGAAGTCAAAGCACAGGTAATCAAGGGAGAAACCTTTATTGGACTGAATCTAACCCAAGTTGATGGCGATAAAGCATATGGCTACAGACATCCAGGCTTTCATGGAGGATTGGGCGCGATGATTCCTGTCTATAAGAAAGATAATTTTAACATAGATATTGCCCTTGAGGTAGTTTTCAACCATAAAGGTGCTCATCAAGGTAGAATTTATAGCGATACTCTTAGCAATGGCGATGTTATAACAGGAGAATATGACTTACACATGAATTATCTTGAAGTCCCTTTAATGGTGTATTTCAGTGATAAACAAATCGCATCTTTCGGCATAGGAGCTTCATACGGAAGACTTGTTGGTTTAAGAGAATATGAACATGGCAGGCTTACCGACATCGACTTAAACTACACTGGAAAAGATGGTTACAAGCATGACGACTGGTCTATATTGGCAGATTTGAAATTCAGGATTTATGAAAGGCTTAAGTTAGGCTTTCGCTATCAATATTCAATAGCTAAAATCAGGACAAGAAGCTTCGATCTCGTCAATGGACAACCTGATCCTGAATGGCAGGACGTTGCACAATATAACAATGTGATAACAGCTAGGTTGATATATATCTTTAACGAAGACCGAAGCGATTACATCTACGACGAATATGAGTTCAAGGGCGATAATCCAAGGATACATCAGAAAGCCATTGACAAGGAAATGCAACGATTGCTGAAGCAAAGAGCAAAAGCGGAGAGAAAGAATAAGAAAAAATGACGAAATTAAAAGAGTATTATCCGACATTTAAAATATGACATAATATCATATTCTACGCTTTCAGCCATTCGTATTTAGCAAGGCTATAGATTGGCACGAATGGTATCAATATCGGAGTCTTACTGATATATTCCTGGAATTCAGGATTATTGCCGTATGTGATATTTTGTCTTAACTCAAGTCTGCGTGCTCCGCTGAACATGACATATACTATTCCGACATATCCGATAGCTGCTACAATCCATTGCCACACTGAACACGAAGCGCCGATGCAAACGACCAAAGAACCTGTCCAGACAACGAGTTCTCCGAGGTAATTAGGACAGCGCACCAGTTTATACAATCCTGTATCGACATAATGTTTAGGAGCTCTTTTCTTAGCTGCCTGCTTTTGTATATCAGAAAGTGATTCCAAGATGACGCCCAATGCCATAAGCACCACTCCCACCCATGCCCACACTTCGCTAACGTCCTTTCCTTCAGCGGTGTTGACAAGATAGAAAGCGACAGGACTCACCTGCCCCACATACAAGAGTGCACAGAAAATCCATACCATTATCACCACGAAAAGCGGTTTTTTCTTCGCTGCATCAGGACCATAGAGAATCTTTTTGTAGTCAGCAGACCTCTTCTCACGAGTCGCGAGGTAAAGACCAAGACGCATTCCGAAAATAAACATAACTAAGCACAGAAGAGCTGTCGGGATTGTCAGCACGTCGCAGAAGATGACAGCAAGAGTTATTGCCAGAGCTGATATTCCGAATCCGTAGCCCAGACTGAAGAAATAGATGAAATAGACCCAGCCCAAGGCTGAAACGACGAGTGACACAAGGAGTAAAATCAGAAGGTAATGCATAATTCTATGTATTTGAACATACAGATAACAAATGAAAAAGGAATAAGTTTGGAATTGAGGAGATTAAGGATTTGAGGTGTTTAAAATCATTCCTAACTTCTAACTGAAAAAGTGATTTCTTCGAGGTATAATTGGATAAAAAGTCCCGTCAGGGACGATAGAAGATAGGCAGGTATGGAGAGCGAAGCTCGGAATGCCTGCAAATATGATTGGAATGATTATCTAAGTGCCGTAGGTACGACAGAGACATTGTTAATTATCAATTGTTTTTGGGGCGTTCCGGCTCCGCTTACTGCTCTGCCGTCGGGCTTTCCGCTATATCTTTGCTCGCTCCGCTATCGCTACGCTCGCAAAGGATGCCGCTCCAATCCCTAACGCAGAGGGGCGAATTGAAAATTGAAAACTGAAAATGGAAAATTGAAAGTTGATTTTCAGTTTTCAATTTTCAGTTTTCAATTCCTAACTAAACAACTTGTTGTCTTGTAGTCTTGTAGACTTAAAAAACTCCTAACTAAAAAAGTCTCCCAACGGATAGCTCCATCGGAAGACTTTTTATATGGTGGAAATTTGGAGTTTCAAGACGCAGCAATTACATATTGTTTATTTTTTCGGTGTAATTGATACGTCTCTACAATTGGGGCTTCGACAAGCTCAGCGACCAAATAACTCCTAACTCCTAATTCTTCACTCCTAACTATTATTTCTTTCTTGCAACAGCTCTCTTAGCTGCTTCAACGATATCTTCTGTATCTAAGTGATAGTGTTTCATCAATTCGTCAGGTGTGCCGCTTTGACCGTATTCGTCGAAGATTGCAACAGCTTCGATTGGTGTAGGGCAGTTTCTTGAAAGTACTTGTGATATGCTGTCGAACAAACCGCCGTTGATTTGATGTTCTTCTGCTGTGACGACGCAGCCTGTCTTCTTAGCTGATGCCAAAACTGCTTCAACGTCTAATGGTTTTATTGTGTGGATGTTGATGAGTTCAGCATTGATTCCCATTTCTTTCAAGATTGGAAGTGCTTGAACTGCTTTCCATACCAAGTGACCGCAAGCGAAGATTGTAACGTCTGTGCCTTCTTGCATCATCTGTGCTTTGCCTATTACGAATGGCTCGTCAGCTGGTGTGAAGTTAGCTACTTTTGGACGACCGAAGCGGAGGTAAACTGGACCTTCGTGTTCTGCCACTGCCAATGTAGCTGCTTTTGTTTGGTTGAAGTCGCAAGGAACGATGACTGTCATGTTAGGTAACATCTTCATCATACCGATGTCTTCAAGAGTTTGGTGTGTTGCACCGTCTTCGCCTAAAGTGATACCAGCGTGTGAAGCGCAAATCTTGACGTTTTTATTTGAATAAGAAACGACTTGACGGATTTGGTCGTAAACGCGTGCTGTTGAGAAGTTAGCAAAAGTGCCTGTGAAAGGAACCATGCCGCCGATGCTCAAACCTGCTGCGATGCCAATCATATTAGCTTCTGCGATACCGATTTGGAAGAATCTTTCTGGGAATTCTTTTTGGAATGCGTCCATCTTGAGAGAACCGATTAAGTCGGCGCAGAGACCAACGACTTTAGGATTACGTTTGGCTGCTTCTAAGAGACCTTCGCCAAAACCTGATCTTGTATCTTTATAATTTTGTACTGTGAAATCCATGGTAATGTGTTTTTAAGGTTTAACAAATCAATAATCGCCGAGAGTCTCTTTGAGTTGTGACAAAGCACTAGCAGCTTGCTCATCGTTAGGAGCTACGCCGTGCCATTTGTGTGTACCCATCATGAAGTCAACGCCCATACCCATTTCTGTGTGTGCGAGGAGTATTTGAGCCTGACCTTTGTGTGCGTTTTCGCGCATTTTTGTCAAAGTGTCAACGACTTCTTCCATGTTGTTGCCGTTGCATTCCCAGACTTTCCAGCCGAATGATTCGTATTTTGCTCTGAGGTCGCCGAGGTTCATAACATCGTCTGTTGAGCCGTCGATTTGTTTCTTGTTATAGTCAACGATAGCGATGATGTTGTCAACCTTCTTAGCTGGAGCATACATTGCTGCTTCCCAGATTTGACCTTCTTCTTGTTCGCCGTCACCCATCAAGACGTAAACGATATGGTCGTCTTTCATGAGTTTCTTAGCTTCAGCGAGACCGATAGCAACTGAGAGGCCTTGTCCTAATGAACCGCTGGCTACTCTGATGCCTGGGAGACCTTCAGCTGTTGTTGGGTGACCTTGAAGGCGTGTGCC
>JAZLAL010000054.1:0-26118 GCA_045613185.1 Bacteroidales bacterium
TGCTGCGTCTACTGTTTCTGTTGCTGGAGCTATCATGAAGTAATATTCAGCGCAATCAGCATTTGCTGGAGTGAATGTTACTGTGATTGATTTTGCTGTAACAAGACCTTTTTCAATATCGTTGATTTGTGGAACGAATGCTTGGGTCTTAATAGCAAGTGTGCTCAATTTACCAGCATTGTCAGCCAAGTCAATAGGAAGTACATAGATATTATAGTTTGTATTTGAAATCAAGTTGCTCCATGTATGTGAATAATTTCCAGTTTTAAGTGTACCATTAGCTTTTACATAATCAGCATTTACAGTTTCAGATGATTTAGCTATCATGATATAATATTTAGAGCAATCGACATTTGGAGCAAATGCAGCTGATACAGATTTTGTCAACACTTCACCTCTTGTTATTTTCACTTGAGGAACATAAGGCTCTAAATTAACGATAAGGTTTGTTCCGTTATCGTCTGATGTCATTGGATAGTTGGTAGAAACGACTCTTACTCTATAGCCAGTACCAGATGGAGTTCCTGCAGGAATAGCACCTTCTATTGTACTGCTTACGTTAGTTGTCATACGGCCCAACTCAATAGGATTTGCAAAGCTGCCGTTAGCATCTGAGAGTTGTGCGATGACTTCATTATCAGCCTTGTTTAAGTTGTAAACAGACATTGAACCATCTAAGGTAAATGGCACTGTAATATTTGCAGAAATAGTATTAGATACATTATATTCTGTCTGTGCTATGCTTCCCACATTTAATGTTGGTTTGTAGATAAGACAGATGTCATCAACATAAAGTTCATCGCCATCAGAGCCACCACCTGGAGTTTTATTTGTATTAAATGTTGCAAGGATATATCTTGGGTCATTATTAGAACCTTTTGTAAAAGGAATTGACATTCTTTTCCAAACAACAGCAGATGTACTAGTAGATGCGATTTCTACGTTTGCAGTTGCACAAACCATATTTGCTGGTGAATCACCACTCTTAGCAAGCTGTTTCAAATCTGTATCACCATGGATTGTTGTTGTAATCCTAGCATTACCTTTGCTAGCATCTTTTGGCTTAAAAGCAACCCATACTGTCAATGAATCTGGTATTGTTGTCAATGGATTATTAAAATTAGCATCTGATCTTTTTGTAAAGTTGTAGTTGCCATCATTATTAGCAGTTGTACTTCCCGCATAAATTTTTCCTGTTGTCATATTACCATTGGCAATTACGGTACTGCTCAGAATACTTGTACTTGTTGCAAAAATACGGGCACTATAAGAACCTGTAGTACCAGCACGTTTTTCTGTAGATTTTGAAATTTGATCTTTCAAAAAAGACGTCATGGATATAAAACCCATCACCTTACCTCCATCAGCGGTTTTAAAAGAGTTCCAGTTTTTAGGTTCAACGCTAGAGCCACTAACTGTTTCCCATTCTTCAAAGGTATAGTTTTCAAATTGTTGTCCGTAAGGAGGTGTTTGAGCTGTTGCCCTAACAACGAGGTCTTGAGGATTGTAATAACGTTCTAAGATTTCATTAAATGTTGGAATCTGAGCATTTGCTGTAAAACCAAATGCCAACATTGTCAAAAACAGCAAGACAAATCTCTTTGTCACTGCTTTACTTGATTGTTTTGTAAAAAAATTCATACTTTATAATTTTAAGTTTGTAATTCGCGTTTTACATTATTAATTAATATAATTAAAATTAAATGTGCAAAAATAAGAATTTTGTAAAAACATTTATCATTTTTTCAACAAACACCTACATGTTATCAAGATATTTTCATTTTCAAAAACTTTATAATATATTTAAATGCTTGTATTTACTTACACAAACTTTTTTTATGATTTAAATTTATTTTTAACTTCGCAATTCAAAAAATAATATGAAGACAACAGAAACACATAAGCACAAAACTACAAGACAAAATCACAAAATCACCACAAAAAACTCACTTTTTGACATGTTGTCTCGTAGTTTTGTTGACTTTAAAATATTAGGAGTCTCTGCACTTTTGCCACTTATAACCGCTTGTAATGAGAAGCCACAGAAACCGATGAATATCTTATTCATCATGTCTGACGACCATTCGTATCAGACCATCAGCGCATACGACACTTCGTTCATACGCACTCCTAATATAGACCGCATCGCCAACGAAGGCGCGCGTTTCAACAACAGCTTCGTAGCGAATTCTATCAGCGCGCCTTCCCGGGCTTGTCTTCTTACCGGAAAACACAGCCACGCCAACGGTTTCACAGATAACAGCTGTACCTTCGACGGAAGTCAGCAGACTTTCCCTAAACTGATTCAAGACAAATACGAAACCGCCATCATCGGGAAATGGCATCTCAACTCCGACCCTACCGGATTCAACCATTGGGATATTTTAATTGGTCAAGGAGATTACTACAACCCTACTTTCATCCGCAATGGCGAAAAGATACAACGTGAAGGCTACGCCACCAACATCACCACCGATATCGCCCTGGAATGGCTTGAAAACGAACGTAATAAAGATAAACCATTTTGTCTCTTACTACATCACAAGGCTCCGCATCGCACATGGATGCCCGACACCTGCGACTTGAAACTTTTCAAAGACAGCGACTTCCCATTACCTGAGACATTCTACGACAACTACGAAGGTCGCCTCGCTGCAAAGGAAAACAAGATGTCCATAAGCAAAGACATGGATTTGGTCTACGACCTTAAACTAGCAGATAAAGACAGTCTTATCCACAGTCGCCCCGACTTGGAAGGTTGGGGACGTTGGATGTATAACAACATGAATCCCGAACAGAAAAAAGCATGGGACGCTCATTATGATGTTGTAATCAAGAAGTTCAAAGAAGCTAATCTTTCCGGAGAAGAACTCGACAAATGGAAATACCAGCAATATATGCGTGATTATCTTCGCGTGATAACATCAATCGACCGTAACGTTGGCCGCGTATTGGATTATCTTGAAGATGAAGGACTTTTAGATAACACTCTCGTCGTCTACACCTCCGACCAAGGTTTCTACATGGGCGAACATGGCTGGTTCGACAAACGCTGGATGTATGAAGAGTCATTCCGGACTCCATTGCTAATCCGTTATCCCGGAGGCATAAAAGGCGAAATCAATGAAATGGTACAGAACATCGACTACGCTCCTACTTTCCTCGAACTAGCTGGAGTTGAAATACCAGACGATATTCACGGATGCTCCTTCTTACCTTTATTGAAAGGAGAAAAATACGAAGCAAAACGCGATGGAATCTACTACCATTACTACGAATTCCCTGATGAACACAACGTTAAACCTCATCTTGGAATACGCACAGAGACACACAAACTCATTCATTTCTACGAAGATGACATCTGGGAATTATATGACCTTCGCCACGACAAAAACGAAATCAACAACATCTACAGACACGAAGGAACAGAAGAAATCACAATCGAGTTGAAGGAGAAATTAGAGAGACTGAAGGAGAAGTACGGAGAGAGATGAACTTATCGAAGCGCCGAATTGTACCTTTTGTATTCTTTTCAACTAAAAAAACATCGAAAAATGTATATTCTTATACATAAATTTTATTGAAAAGTGTATATTTGCAATCTAAATTAATATTGAAAAGTGTATCGACATGTTATATAGAAAGATTGGTAATTATATTAAAGAACATTTGGAATCTGACTCTGACAAGATTTTATTATTAGAAGGCGCACGTCAAATCGGAAAGTCCTTTATAATAAGAGAGATTTCTAAACAGTTGTACGCCAACTTTATAGAATTAAATTTCGTTGAGGATGATGAAAATAAAAAGTTGTTTAAGAACATTCATTCTACCGAAGAATTCTATATAACACTAAGTATGATTGCAGGTGACAAGCTCGACAAATACGAAAACACATTGATATTTTTAGACGAGATTCAGCAATATCCTCAATACCTTACGATGCTGAAATTCTTCCGTCAAGAAAAAAAATATAGATTTATAGCAAGCGGAAGTCTGTTAGGAATAACATTACGTTCCACAACATCTATCCCTGTCGGAAGTATCATACGAAAAGAAATGTTCCAGCTTGATTTTGAAGAATTTATAATAGCTAATGGATTTGGTAAAGAAGCCATCAACTTTATCAAGGAAAAATTCAACAACAAGGAACATCTTTCCGAAGCTCAACATAATCAGTTGATGGATTTATTCAAACGATACTTGATAGTTGGGGGAATGCCTGATGCTGTCAACACTTATCTAGAGACTAGAAATATCGTAAAAGTCCGTGAAATACAAAACAATATAAAGCAGATGTATGCGGCTGACGCTTCTAAATACGAAAACAATAACGGCAAGAATCTTTTGATAAAACGTATTTATGACATGATTCCATCTCAAATGGAAAACAAGAAAAAACGTATTGTAGCTAAAGATATTCAAGACAAAAAAGGTGATCGTTTTGAAAAATATCTTGAAGAGTTTGAATATCTTATCTCTTCTGGTGTCGCACTTGACGTTCATGCCATCTCAAATCCGCATTTTCCTTTAACAGAATCCGTCCATAAAAATCTGATAAAACTATATCTAAATGATGTCGGAATGCTAACTGCTCAACTTTATGACAGAAATATCAAACCTATCATAGATGATATAAAAAGCGTCAATCTTGGAGCCGTTTACGAAAGCGTTGTCGCTCAAGAATTAAGGTCACACGGATATAAGTTATTTTACTACGACAACAGGAACAAAGGAGAAGTTGATTTTATCATTGATGACTATAACAACACCAGTGTATTGCCTATTGAAGTAAAATCAGGTAGAGACTACAGCATACATAGCGCATTGAACAACCTGATTTCCACTGACGAATATAATGTAAAATCTGCTTTTGTGTTATCCAACGAAAGAGAAGTAAAACGGAAAGACAAGATTTTATACCTTCCGGTTTACTACATTATGTTTATCAACAAAATTGAAAGCGAAACAAACTATATTTTTTAAAACCTCAGAAATTCAGAATCTCAAGACCTCAGAAGAACTTTAGTTTTTGAACTTTGAACTTTGGCTGTTGGATTTTGAACTCAGACTCAGAACTTATTGACGGATGCAAAATGTTGATGTATGACCGACACTTCAGTCCAGAAGTCGTTCATGCGAAGAATGTCTGGTATGGAATACGGTTGATTCATACTCAAATCATAGACAGCATGGCAGATACATATATGCCAAAACTTCTCACCAATAGGTTTGCATGGACTTAACCAAGTCTGACCATCATTCAATATATCGACAGTTCCAAGTTCCTCGCTGCTCATATCTGGACGATAGTCAGATGGATGACGGCTACAATGAACAAATTCTATATTCTCATTACAAAATATTACTTTATAATGACAAAGTGAACTGATTACATCCAAAGTTTTAGCGAATTTAGAACCGTAATATTCGTCGTTGCTCATCGGAAGCAGCGAATTTTTACCATCCATCACAAATCTGAGAGTTCCCACCACCTCCACATCATCATCGAAATCCGGATTGTAAGTAGTTGTTGTCATCTTACGATAAAGCTCTTCGGTACGGGCATACAACTTCTTAGTCTGGTCAAGGAGAAGATTGTTGAGTTGTTCCATACGAGCAATCTCTTCGGGAGTGCCGACAAACATTCTGTTGAGCAAATGCTTACGCTGCGACAAAAGTCCTTCTATCTGTTCACGCTTTTTACGAGAGGCATAACGCAGATTATGTAACTCTGTTCCATAACCTATAATGTCGTGCAGTTTCTTTTCAATTTTCTGTACACGCTCACGCATAAGGTCATATTTCGTTTTCTTAACAGGACATTGATTACTTTGATTTTCCATTTTTATTATAATTTTAATAGTGACATATAATATATATCAAAAAAGAGTAAAAAATTAAGTGATTGTTAAGATTTTTTTTGGATATTGGTGGTTGAACCAAGAACCAAGGCTTTTGAACTAAGGACTAAGGCTTAGGCACCGAGAAAAAATCAGGGCGTATGGATACGTCCTGATTTTCAAATTCAATTACTATAATGATGACAATTTCTCCCAGATTCTGACCATGGCGAGAGTGTCGAGGTGACAGTATCTCAACAAGGCTTGCTCTAATGCCGAAGTCGCTTTATCATCGCCGAGTTGCAGTTGTCTTGGACAAGTAAAAGCAACTTTAAAGGCAGATTTTGTGAAACATTTAGGCATTGTTATTTTGATTTGGTCGTAATTTCTTTAATTCTTGCAAAGAATGTATCTTTCATATCTTCATATAAAGATTGGTTTTCTGTAGAATAACTATGTCTCTTCATTGCTTCATAAAATGCAGACCATAATTTTTCTTTTTTGTGCTCTTCGTGGTAATCTTTTAAAAATTTTAACAAATAGCTATAGTTTAATTCAGAGTAGCCTTTATCTTTAATATTATCGGGCATATTATAATCAGGAGCAAGTACAAAATAAAACTCTTTTTCTTTCTTCTCCAAAGACTCAACATAGTCACGATACCTATCAAGCTGATCTTCCCCAATCTTATCATCTTCCTTTCTATTTATATCAGACTTTATTTTATTCTCAATAACGATATAAGCATTTTTTGTCTGAATAAACAAATCTATTCTTCCTCCTTTCTTTGAATCAGATATTTGCTCTTCATCATTTTTCTTATTAGTTTTAATGGTAGCATCTTTTTCCCTTTCAATAGAGCAAATCTGTTCTATATCTATACTCCTCTCATCCTTTTTTCTACATAATTCATCATTACATATATTTTGCAATATATCTTTCCAGGCAGCTTTATCTCTATTCATAAAATACTTCAAAATATCGGAAAAACAATTTTCATCTCTTTGAAGCTTAGGTACGATATCAAACAATGATACTTCTCTTGGTTGATAAGAATTGATATTTTCTTTAGTAATTTTATCTTCTTCCTCCTTAACTTTTTTCCATATAGTCTCATCCTTAGGATTCAGTAATTTCAATAATATATCCCAATCTGCACTTCTTTTTTTATTGACAAGTTTTTCAAGTTCGCTGATAAATTCATCATCTTTTTTGGGACCTTTTTTTGCTTTAAATTCCTCATTTATTTTCCTTTTATCAAACTTATATTTGGAGTTTTTATGAGTGGTCGGGTATATATATTGCTTTAAAGTTGCCTTTCCAAACTGATATCCAGAAAGAGATATTTCAAGACTATCATTATCCTTTTTATTACAATTCTCAGAATCTTTGTCATTCTCGTCAGCATATAACAAATTACTCTCATCAACATACTTTATATAAATAGGTTTCTGTGGAAGATAAAAATTATCAGCAGAGTATGTTATATATATATTTTGTTGAGCTGAACCTTCAAATAATTCGATTAAATTAGCACCTCCATAACTTATTTCTTTCTCATTAATAAAATTCTTTTGCTTGTTAAAGATTGAGTCATCTTTCTCAAATTCTCGATAAGTTTCGTTTGCACCACCAATTTCATGCAAGCCATTTGCCCAAGCCAAAACCTCTACTCTATTATCTCCAGCATATCTAACAAGCAACATATCAGATATCTGATTTGTATGTTCTTTAGCGAAATTACCTCTTGCATTCAAATACAGATAATGCTTACCATTATCCGCTTGAAACATATTGATAACCTCATGACCAAGGTTTGTGGACAAATAGCTGCCTGTGTACATTCTATTCAGAACAATACCCTTTTTATTTTCTTCGTTCTTATTCACACCAATTAAATATAAAATAAAACAACTATCAATGTCTCTATAGAGTCCAGCCTTTTGCTTTCAGTTTGCCATATACAGTGTCATAATCTTCCCAAACTATGACAGTTGGATAGCTTTCTCTATTTAGGTTTTCTAAAGGCATTTCGTCTATTCTATTTCCGAGTAATAAAAGTTTGCATCCTTGATTTCTGGTTCATAACATTCAAGTTCTACTGGATAAGATATGTTACCGCTGATACGTTAATCTTTATCGGGCATTCCCAACGCTTATCGTTATACGACATTTCTCTTGGAGCCAATGTCAGTTCAACGGAGTTATCAGTTGTTTCTGATAGATTTGCCTTTGGAGCACGATATATAAATGCACTTCTATCCCATTTTTCAGAAGCATCTATCGCTACATTTTCTGCAAAATTGTTTATGTATATATGAGGCAGCATAATTTCCTTGGAATAGCTATCCCTTTTAAATTTACCATCACCCAACTTAATATATGTCACTTCATTTTCAATACGAAGTGTGAAATTTCTCTGAAAACGTTGTAGGAATTCCCAATCAAGATATGATAAATCGAACTCTTTTTCATCTCCATACACAACAATTTCCTTAAGGTCTGACGGTAAACCTCTACCAAAAAACAAGAAAAATATCGCAGAAGTATTAACTGTTCCCGAGTATTTATAATGAGCTTTTGTTGAAAATTCAGAATCGTATTTAAGCAATTTTGACGGCATTGTTATCTTTCTTAACTTATGACAACATTCCAAAAATCCATATTCTACATTATTACAATCAATAGTACTAGGCAAATAAAGTTCTTTAATATTAAAAGCATTATAAGGGTTTGATGATATAGCATCTTTCTTTATAGTATGTACACCTTCTGGTATTCTAGTTATTTCTGTTCCATCACAACTGATTAGAACCCCATTTTCAATTACAAAATTATTAGTCATTTTTCCTATATTTTTAATATCACAAATTTTAAAATAATTTCGGTATTATTTTATTTCTATATAACAATTTGTTAAAAAACTTAAGTGGGTTTATATATTTTTTTACAATTTCCTGAAAACAAAAAAGACATATATTTTACAGATTGTGTTTTCATAGCATTTGCAATATTAAACATTATTTTGATTATTGCAATATTTTTAGTTTAAAGTTTAAAATAGTTATGAAGATACACACAGCTAAAACAAAACCTTTATTTCATTTTTTTGTTTGATTAGAAAAAAAACAATATGAAGAATTATTACTTTTATAAGGCAAAGAGCTATGTGCTACGAGCTATGTGCAAAATTCGTAACTCAAAGCTCACGACTCATGGCTCATGGCTCACAGCTTTATTAATTCTGTCGCCATTTCTTAGTTTCTCGCAGAAAAACATTGAATTAGACATCGTCATTCCAGAAAGATGGCAAATCGATTCTATCTATCTGACTAACAACCTAACACATTACGATTGGTGGAAAAGATTTGAAGACCCAACTCTCGACTCATTGATTATGGTTGCATTAAACAACAATCATAATCTACAGTCCATTGAAGCGACATTAGAAAAATCGAGACTTCTTTACCAGCAGTCAAAGTCGGCGTTTTATCCAAGTTTAAGTCTTGACGCTCAATATGATTTAAGTGAAACTAGTTTAAATTATTACGAAGAGACAAGCAGCGATCAGTACCGCACCAATGGTTATTTAAACGCGGGTCTCAACGCAAGCTGGGAAATCGATGTCTTTGGGAAAAACAGAGATCAAGTACGAGCTAACAAGAAATCTTATCTCGCAACGGAGGCTTCTTATCAAGATGCGATTATGAATCTTTGCGCGCAAGTCGCCACCGTATATTTCAACCTTCGTTCTTATCAGCAGCAGCTTATCGTTGCTAATCAGAATATTAAATCAGAGAAAAACATACTCGACATCACAATAGCTCGTTATGAATCGGGACTTGGAACACAACTCGACGTTTCTCAAGCGAAATCGGTTTATTACAACACTTTAGCCACAGTTCCAAGATTAGACGCTTATATAACACAATGTACCAACAATTTAGCAATTCTATTAGGCACCTACCCTTCTGCTTTAAGCAACACTTTCAACAATGTCGACGAATTGCCTAGCATCAGACATCTTGTCAACGTAGGCATTCCTGCTGATGTCATCAGAAATCGTCCCGACGTACGGCAAGCTGAGTTAAACATTGAAGCTCAAGCCGCTACAATAGGCGCAACAAAAGCTGATTTTTATCCAAAATTCAAAATAACGGGTAGTTTCGGCTATCTTTCTCACGATTTAGACAAATTTTTCAACAACAAAAGCATGACATTTCAAGTGGTTCCTTCCATCTCTTGGAACATATTCTCTGGCATGGAAGTACGGAAAGCTGTACAAATGTCAGAAATCACTCTTGATGAATATATCGACAATTACAACAACACTGTTTTAAATGCCATTCAAGAGGTAGAAACAGAAATGAGCAATTATGCCAACGCATTAAAAACCATTGAGATGGGACAACAAGTAGTGGAGCAAGGCAATAAGACATTAGAGCTTTCCATCGATTTATACAAAAGAGGTCTTGGTACTTTCACCAACGTACTTGATGCTCAGCGCACCGTTCTCTCCGATCAGAACTATTTAGTAAATGCATGGAATTCAGCGCTCTTAGCTTTAGTACGATTATATACTGCATTAGGAGGTGGCAATTGACTATTGACCATTGACTATTGACTATTGACCATTGACTATTGCCTATTGACTATTAACTATTAACTATTATCAATTTAATATATGAAAACAACAAAATTTATACTATTATCTATCATGACTTTATGCATGATATTTCTTTTCGGATGTAATAATAAAGGAAAGAAAAAAACAATGTCAGATATTCCTAAAATCAGCGTCGCAAGACCTTATGTAATGCCTATTATCTTACATAAGGATTATCCTGGATATTTATTATCCAATAACATCGTAGATGTTGTTGGACGCGTAAGTGGTTATGTTACACTACAAAACTTCAGTTCAGGACAATATATCAACGAAGGCGACTTACTTTACATCATCGAGCCTACGGTTTATGAAAATGAAGTTAAAAAAGCTGAAGCAAATTTGAAGTCGGCACAAGCTTCGTTAGATTATTACGAAAACAACTACGAAAGAATGCAGGAAGCTTCAAAAAGCGATGCCATCAGCCAAATCGACTTGATACAGGCAGAAACCAACGTGCGCACTGCAAAAGCCAATGTACAAACAGCAGAAGCTAACTTAAAAACTGCTCAGAACACATTGAGTTATTGTTATGTAAAAGCTCCAATATCTGGATTTCTCACCACGAGCGGTGCTGGCGAAGGCGAATATGTCTCTGGCAGCGATGGCAACCCTTTCAAACTTACCACAATTTACAACAACGACCCTATTTATGCTTATTTTAATATCGAAGATAATCAATATCTTATGATAAAAATGACATCATTGGACTGGGAAACATCATTACCTAAAAAAGTCTATGTCAACTTACAAGAAAGCAGTTTCCCTCCTATCGAAGCTATACCTAATTATATATCTCCATTCGTCAATTTAAAAACTGGAACACTGACATTAAGAGCACTTTTTGAAAACTCAAAATACGACCTTAAAAGCGGAATGTATTGTACTGTCTCACTGCCTTACGGAGAAGTAAATAATGCGATTTTAATTCCAGATGCTTCAACAGGAACGGACCAATTAGGAAGATACATCTACGTCATCGACAGCAATAACATCGTATCTTACAGACATATAGAAGTCGGCGATATCATCAACGACAGTCTCATTCATGTCAAATCCGGATTGAATCCAGACGAACGATTTGTCACGAAAGCATTGTTGAAAGTAAGATCTGGAATGAAAGTTGAACCTATTAACAATTGAAGCCATGATTTCTAAATACTTTATCGACAGACCTATTTTTTCCACTGTCATTGCAATCGTCATCGTTATAGCTGGCCTTGTGACATTAAGGACATTGCCTGTTGCGCAATATCCCGACATCACACCTCCAACCGTCATGGTATCAGCTCATTATCCAGGTGCTAGCGCAGAAACAGTAGCTCAGACCGTCGGCGTACCAATCGAACAACAAGTAAACGGAGTGGAAAACATGATGTATATGAGTTCAAGTTCATCTAGCGACGGAAGTTATTCTCTTACTGTGACTTTTGAACTCGGCACAAATATCGACGAAGCCGCTGTCATGGTACAAAACCGTGTCAACCTCGCAGAAGCGAATCTTCCTTCTTCTGTAAAACAACAAGGTATCACAGTGAAGAAACGAAGTCCTAACCAACTGATGTTCATCGTCCTTGACAGTAATTTAGAAGAATATGACGGCTTATTTCTGTCCAATTACGCCAATATCAATATCGTCAATGAATTGGCGCGACTTAAAGGTGTCGGTGACGTTCACGTCTTCGGAGCTGCCGACTATGCAATGCGAGTCTGGCTCGACCCGGAAGTCATGAGAATCAGAGACATAACACCCGACGAAGTTCTTTCCATGATTAAAGCACAGAATATGGAAGTATCAGCAGGCTCCGTCGGTGCGCCTCCTACTTCTGGCAACATGGCGTTTCAATATAGCATCAGCACCAAAGGACGATTGGTCGATGTGGAAGAATTCGGCAATATCATAATTCGTACTTTAGACGGAGGCAAATACCTGAGACTTAAAGATATCGCAAAAATAGAATTAGGTTCACAGACGTATTCCGTTGTGACAACGATGAAAGGCGAAGAGATAGCAGCGATAGGCATCAACCAAATGCCAGGTTCCAATGCCTTAGATGTTGCGAAGGAAGTGAAGGCAAAAGTCAAAGACTTGCAACAATATCTTCCTGAAGGCATCAATATGAATATCGTGATGGACAATACGAAATATGTTACTGCTTCTATCGACGAGGTATTGGTCACCATTGCAGAAACGACTTTACTCGTTATCTTAGTGATGTTCTTGTTCTTACAAAACATCCGCGCCGTCATCATACCTGCGCTCACAATACCAATCTCATTATTAGGAACATTCGCCGTGATGCGACTTTTAGGTTTCTCCATAAATTTATTAACATTATTTGGATTGGTATTGGCAATCGCCATCGTAGTTGACGACGCCATCGTCGTGGTTGAAAACGCCTCACGACTTATTGAAACGAAAAAATATTCCCGTAAAGAAGCCGTTACGGAAGCCATGAAAGAAATACAAGGCCCGGTGATAAGCATCGTTTTGGTACTGCTCGCCGTCTTCATCCCAACAGCCTTCATTGGCGGAATCACAGGACAACTCTACAAGCAATTCGCGCTCACAATCGCCACAGCCACAGTGATTTCAGGATTCATCTCCTTGATATTCACACCTGCGATGTGTGTCTTATTCTTAAAAGAAGAAAAATGGAGTCTTAAATGGTTTAATAAACTATATGACAAGACATTAGGATTATATATCAGAATCGTAAAGGCTTTTTTAAGAAGACCAGCAATAGCACTCACCACATTCGTCATCGTTTCCGTAATCACGATGTATGTCTTTTTCAAATTACCTAACGAATTCTTGCCAGAAGAAGACTTGGGTTATTTCCTTGTGACGGTTCAGTTGCCGAATTCTGCAAGTTTAGAAAGAACACAAAATGTCACCGAAGAACTTTCCAAAAGATTAGACAAATATCCAGAAATTGATACATATTTGGTTATCAACGGATTCTCCTTCGTAAAAGGCGGCAACAGTTCCAACGAAGCCAGTGTTTTCGTGATGCTGAAAGACTGGAGCGAGCGTAAAGGCAAAGGCGAGTCTGCTGCAGCGATAATCGACAAGATAAATGCGGAATCCGTTGAAATACAAGAAGCTAATATTTTCGCTGTCAATCCACCTTCCATTCCAGGACTCGGCGCTTCTGGCGGTTTGGCATTCGTACTTGAAGACCGTAACAACTTAGGAACTACCGAGTTAGAAAACGCCGTCAATACAATAATGGAAAATTACCAACAAGAGCCAGCATTGATGTACCTTCAAAATCAGTTTCAAGGCAACAGTCCGCAGTATTTTTTGAACATCAACCGCGACAAAATAGGTATGATGGGATTGCAGCTGAATCAAGTCTTTGATGCGCTTTCTTCATATATGGGATCCACATTTGCCAACGACTTCATCAAGTTCAACAACATCTATCAGGTTATAATTCAGGCAAATCCTGGTAACAGAAACGTCATCAACGACATTTTGAAGTTAAGCGTAGAAAACACTGACGGACAAATGGTTCCATTCTCGGCATTTTGCAACATTGAAGAAAAGATGGGACAGACACAGATAAACAGATACAACCTCTACCCTGCCGCCAACATCACAGCCATCGCTGCGGAAGGATACAGCAGCTCCGAGGCGATGGACGCGCTTGAAAATCTTTCTAAAAAATTATTAGGAAATAATTTCGGATATGAATGGACCTCCGTAGCTTATCAGGAGAAACTCTCAAGTTCAAGTGTCACTATGATTTTCGCTCTTGCGATAATATTGGTAATCTTGGTATTAGCAGCAATGTATGAAAGTTGGGGCAATCCATTCGCCGTCATTTTAAGTGTGCCGTTGGCACTGCTCGGCGTTGTTTTAGGCTGCATCGTGATGGCATTACCTATCAGTATATATTCCCAAATCGGTATTATATTATTGATTGCATTATCAGCAAAGAACGCCATTTTGATTGTGGAGTTCGCCGTCGATTACAGGAAAGCAGGCATGACGAAAACACAAGCCGCTCTGGAAGCAGGACGTGTCAGGTTAAGACCAATCTTGATGACATCGTTGGCTTTCGTGCTCGGCGTGATGCCGCTTTTGTTTGCGAGCGGTGCGGGCGCCGAAGCACGTATCGCACTCGGTTCCGCCGTCGTATTCGGAATGCTCAGCAATACAATCTTCGGAACACTGTTCGTGCCAAACTTCTTCTTGATTACAGATAAGAAAGACTACAAGACAATGAGACTACAAGACAACAAGGATTTAGACACAGAGTCACAAAGTCACAGAGACACAGAGATACAGAGATAAAAAAATTTCATTCTCTTTTGAACAAAAGACAACTTACGATTGTATTATATTTGGTTTTGGTTATACATTTCAATTTTCTCAATTGTGAAAAGCACCTCAGTTCCCAGCTAGGTGCTTTTTTCTTAATAAACTTTAACTTTTTTTCCTTTGCATTATTGAGATTTAGACCTTATTTTTGCAAATGAACATTAAACACCAAAATATATGAAAAGTAAGCACAATTCTCATGAACTGCAGAGAATAGATTCTTTGTACGATAAAATAACAACGTTGATAGAACAAGCGAGAAAAGCAGTATATCTCAATGTTAACAGCCTTGAAGTGAAAACAAGATACGAAGTTGGCCGTTATATCTTTGAGGACGAGCAAAATGGCAAAAGAGCTAGTTACGGCAAGCAAATCCTTACAAATTTATCAATACGTTTAACAACTAAATATGGGAAAGATTGGAGTTACGATACACTCAAACGATGTCGTCTATTCTATTTTTCATATAATGATAAAATTAGAGCAACAGTGTTGCCCAAATCTAAAACTACCAAAGAAGCACTACAATCAAGCACCATCGGATTCCATCCAAATTTCAACCTCTCTTGGTCTCATTATTTAATTCTAATGAGAATTGAAAATTACGAGGAAAGACGTTTCTATGAAATAGAATCGTATAATCAAAACTGGAGCGTAAGACACCTTCAACGACAAGTCGCAAGCAGTCTTTACGAACGTCTAGCCTTAAGCCGTGATAAAAACGAAGTCATGAGATTGGCTAACGAAGGCATTACTATCGAAAAACCATCTGATATTCTTAAAAATCCTTTAACATTAGAATTTCTAGGACTAAGACCAGACACTTCCTACTCTGAAAGCAAACTAGAAGAAGTCATTATCAACAAATTACAGATGTTTTTATTAGAATTAGGCAAAGGGTTTCTTTTTGAGTCTCGCCAAAAACGCTTCACATTTGACGAAGATAACTTTTTCGTTGATTTAGTTTTCTATAACAGATTGTTACAGTGCTATGTTTTGATAGATTTAAAAACCGACAAACTGACCCATCAAGATTTAGGTCAGATGCAGATGTATGTAAATTATTTTGATAGATATGTAAAACAAGATTTTGAGAAACCAACAATCGGAATACTTTTATGTGAAACTAAAAATGACTCATTAGTCGAATTGACACTACCTAAAGATGCCAATATTTACGCTCAGCAATATGCATTATGTCTTCCTGACAAAAAACTATTAAAAGAAAAACTAAGAGAATGGATAGACGAATTCAATGAGATGAATAATGCTATAATTTCTTAATAAACTTTAAATTTTTTCCTTTGCATTATTGAGATTTAGACTTTATTTTTGCAAGTGAACATCTCACTACTCGTTGACCTAATTATGGATTATGAATTATGAATTGAAAAAACGTCTCGACGAATTAGTCGTGAAATATAATGTGCCGGAGTTCGCCGACAGCGACCCGGTGCAGTTTCCTCGTCGTTATTCACAAAAAAACGACATAGAAATAGTATCGTTTCTCATCGCTACTATCGCTTGGGGCAAACGCTCCATGATTCTAAACTCAGCCAATAGACTGCTCAACACAATGGGAAATTCTCCTTATGACTTCGTTATGTCCGACGGCTGGAAAAAACTCGATTCCGATAAATGCGTCCATCGTACTTTCTTCAACCGCGACCTTATTTATTATTGCAACGGATTGAAAAACATTTACGAAGAACATCAAAGTCTGGAAGACATCTTCGCTTTAGACGGAAATCACGATGCGTGGCAAGGAATCCAGAATTTCAGAGACAGAATCCAAAAAGCCAACGATGGAACAAGCAGCGTTCATATCTCAAATCCGTGCTGCGACAACCCGAAGAAAGGCTCTGCTTGCAAAAGACTACACCTCGCGCTGAGATGGCTCGTGAGAAATGACGGCATCGTCGACATTGGGATATGGAATAAAATCAAGCCTTCAGACTTGATGATTCCTCTTGATGTACACGTCGGAAGAATATCCCGCGAACTCGGTATCATCGAAAGAAAAAGCAACGACAGAACTACCGTTGAAGAAATCACATCGAAACTCAGAGAATTAGATGCCGACGACCCAATAAAATACGACTTTGCGCTTTTCGGATATGGTGTTTCTAATTAGTTGGGAGTTGGGAGTTGGGAATTGGGAGTTGGGAATTGGGAGTTGGGTGTTGGGAGTTGGGAATTGGGAGTTGGGAATGAAGTTGAGCGGATAACGGGGTTCGAACCCGCGACCTAAAGCTTGGGAAGCTTTCGCTCTGCCAACTGAGCTACATCCGCTTTTGAGTCTGCAAAAATATAGATATTTTCAATTTCCGCTTCAATTATATGGCAAAATATTTCATAATCCCAAAACTCCTAACTCCTAACCCCTAACTAAAAAAGTCTGTTGTCGGTTGTTCGTTGTCTGTTGACTTTTACTATCTTTGCAAAAATTGAAATCAATAAAATTTTCCATAATCAAACACATTATTAATCTATTACTCATTGCGATGGTTTTATTAACATCGTGCAATTCTAATTCTGATGTAAAACAATCTGATAACACACAAAAGAACGTAGACGAAATCACACAGAAAGCCTTGGAAGAATGGCGTTCGGAACACTTCGGAATGTTCATCCACTTCGGCATTTATTCTGAACTCGCTGGTTGGTGGAAAGGCGAAAAGATTCCATTCTACGGCGAACAAATCATGAACCACGCCCGTATCACAACAGAAGAATACGAAGCCGTCGCCAGAGAATTCAACCCTAAAGACTTCAACGCCGACGAAATCGTATTGCTTGCTAAAAACGCTGGCATGAAATATATCGTCATGACATCAAAACATCACGATGGATTTTGTATGTTCCACACCGAGACGACCGACTATAACGTCGTCGACTTCACTCCTTTCGGTCGCGACGTGGTGAAAGAACTGTCGGAAGCATGTCAACGCCACGGCATCAAATTCGGTCTCTACTACTCGCTTCCTGACTGGCACTACCCTCTCGGCATCCCACGCCTCGCTCCAGATCCAACAACAAAATGCCACGAATACGTAAACCAAGTTTACTCTCCTCTTGAAA
Organism: Bacteroidales bacterium; assembly: GCA_045613185.1. Lineage (GTDB taxonomy): Bacteria > Bacteroidota > Bacteroidia > Bacteroidales > F082 > Limimorpha. The sequence goes on from JAZLAL010000054.1 coordinate 17,921, forward strand.
TAGTAACACCAGAACTCGAAGATTATATCGTCGCTCAAGTGACAGAATTACTTACAAATTACGGTAAAATCAACACTTTATGGTTCGACATGGGCCTCGTGACACCTGAACAAAGCAAGCGTTTCAGAGAAACTGTCAAGTCACTTCAACCTAAATGTCTCATCAACGGAAGAATCATGAACAACCAAGGCGACTACATGACATTGCCTGACAACGGCGACGTGGCTGGTTACGAAAACATCTTCTGGGACAACCCAGCATCTCTCTATGGCACATGGGGCTACAAATCATGGATAAACCGTCCTGACGTCGACAAACAAGTTGATGTTCAATTAGGCAGATTATTCAGCACCGTAAGCAACGGCGGTGTTTTCTTACTCAACATCGGTCCTGACGGCGATGGTAACGTCATCCCTTACGAAAAAGAAGTCTTGACACAAATCGGCGATTATTTCAAACGTAACCCAGATGCCTTAGATAAAATCGAAGTTAGTTACAGAGAAAATCCTATCGTGAAAGCTGAAAACGGAACCTTCGAACTCACAGAAGCCAACGGCACAAAACACGCTGCGATTGACGGAACAGGTTATATGAGCACACAGACCGACTCATGGCGTTCATGGGAAATGGAAGTCGCTGAAGACGGAACATACGACGTATTCGTAGTTTATATCCCAGAAAACTTAGACAAGAGATATTCATTTGAATGCGGCGACAACGTCATCGCTCACACTTTGCCAGGCGTCGACCCAATGATTCAGACTTCATACGTCGGCAAGATGAACCTCAAAGCAGGCAAACAAACATTCAGACTCGACCAAGCCGACAGATGCTATCCTTTAGAACCACTCGGTCTGGAAGTGAAGAAGATTATTGTGAGAAAAAGTCTTTGAACTAAGAACTAAGAACTGACTGCTGATAACTGACAGCTGCGTTGTACTACATATATATTTGCAAAATTTTTAAAATATTACTTATGAATAATTTAGATTATTTAAAAGTCACAGAAGAAGATATAGAAAACAGCATCAAGGACGAATTCGGTGGTGTATATAGCGCAGACGGCAAACGACTTTTACAATTTGATGATGATGAAACTAAATTAAAAGAATACACCATCAAAAAAGGAACAGTCTACATTTGTCATGGAGCATTCGAATATTCATCACTTAAAAAAATCAATATTCCTAATAGCGTGACTCATATTGGCAATGAAGCATTCAGAAGGACTAAAGCAAAAGAAATCATCCTTCCCGACAGCGTGCAATTCATTGGTGAAGGCGCTTTTGGAGATTGTGAAATTAAAAAAATCAACATTCCCAACGGCGTCACTTCCATTGAAAAGGATACTTTTAATTTTTGCACTTCCTTAAAAGAAATTAACATTCCCGACAGTGTAGAACGCATTGAAGAAGACGCATTCTATAATTGCAACAGCATAAAAACTATCAACATCCCGAATGTTAAATTTATTGGTGATGATGCTTTTGACGATTGTAATTCATTAGAACACATCAACAATTATGAATCTCTGACTCATATTGGAGATGGAGCTTTTACACATTGCACCAAACTTCTTGAATTCCACATTTCACCCCAAATCACTCATATTGGAGAAAACCCTTTCTATGAATGCTGGTCTCTCAAAATCACCAGCGAATCATCTCGTTTTGTCGTCATTGACGATATGCTGATTGACAAGAAAAAGAAGATTCTCATTGCTTATTGCGGTAAAGAAGAAGAAGTGAACGTCCCCGATTGCGTGACTCATATCGGAGGCTCTGCTTTTTTCCATTGCATTTATTTAGAAAAAATCAATATTCCTGATTCCGTGAAAACCATTGGCAACGAGGCATTTTCTTATTGCAATTTTTTAGAAGAAATAAATCTTTCAAACTCATTGACATCCATCGGTTCATATACATTTTGGCATTGTGAAGAATTAAAAATCATTAACATTCCCGATTCTGTCACAACAATTGGGGAAAGCGCTTTTAAGGATTGTACTTCATTAAAAGAAATTCATCTCTCTGATTCTCTTATTAAAATCGAAAATTATGCTTTCAAAAATTGCGAGTCACTGAAGACTGTCAACATTCCCGATTCTGTCACAACAATTGGGAAAGGTGCTTTTGAAAGTTGCACTTCATTAAAAGAAATTCATCTCTCTGATTCTCTTATTAAAATCGAAAATTATGCTTTCAAAAACTGCAAGTCACTGAAGACTGTCAACATTCCGAATTCAACGAATATCATTGGTAAAGAAGCATTTAACAATTGCTGCAAACTGAAAGAAATTGAATTGCCAGATTCTATAATCTATATCGGCAAGGGTTGTTTCCAATACTGCGAATCCTTAAAGAAAGTTAACATTCCTCGTTCGATGACATTTATTGAAGACGAAGTATTTGATGAATGTAACGCCTTGAAAAAAGTAACAATTCCCGACACAATCATCTCAATAGGAAGTTCAGCATTCGGAGAATCAACGAAATATAATATCCCTGATTCAGTCGTCAATATCGAAGATGGTGAGAAACTTTGAAATCTGAACTAAGACTATTGACAGTTGAAGTGATTTTTCGCTCGCAAAGACGCAAATAACGCAAAGATAATTAACAGTCTTCAATCATAAAAAAAAAGCATCGCAGAAATTTCTGCGATGCTTTTTTATTTGGAATTCTTCAACTCCTCATACCCTTAATTCCTCAATTCCAGAATTCCTTAATTCCTCATTCAGCTGCTGTAGCAAGTGGTGATGCCTGTGTATATGTTCTTGCTGCTAATTCTTTGTCGAACATATAGATAGCATATGGATTATCTTTAATCATGCGGAGACTGTCGATCATCTTTTGTGCTGATTCTTCTTCTTCAACTTGTTCGTCGATGAACCAAACGAGTCTGTTTTGTGTTGCGTAGTCTTTCAACTCGACTGCTAAAGCATTGATATCGTTGATTAAAGATGTGACTTTTTGTTCGTGTTCCAATGTGTCTTCAAAAGCTTCCAATGGTGATTCCCATTTTGTCTTGACAGCGTCGATAGCTTTAAGTTCAACGCGACCGCCGCGAGAAACCAAGTAGTTATAGAAAATCATAGCGTGGTCTTGTTCTTCTTTGAACTGAACTTCAAACCAGTTAGCGATGCCGCCCAAACCCATTTCATGGAAGTTTGTTGCCATTGACAAATAAAGATAAGCTGACCATAATTCAGCATTAATCTGCGCATTGATAGCGTCTTGTAATTGTTTGTTAATCATTTTATTTATTTTTTAAGTTAATAAATCTTCATTCAATAATTTTAAATTTTCAGTTTTCAACTACCGACCACTGATGTCTAATCGCCGCCAATGCGTTAGGGATTGAAGCGGCATCCTTTTGGAGCGTAGCGGAAAAAGATATAGCGGAAAGCCCGACGGCTTTGCCGGAACGCCCAAATTAGAGTTCAACTACTAACTCCAAATTACTAGCCATTAGTCTTTAGCCTTTTGTCATTAGTCTTTCACTTCTGCAAATATATACAAATATTTTTTTAAAATGTTTTTTAAAATTAAGATAAATTTCTATCTTTGTGATGTTCAAATACAAACGCTTATGTCAGCTTTAACAAACAAGGATAAACAACAACTCGAAACATTAAACATTTCGACAGATCAAGTTGAAAGACAAATCAATCAATTCAAGACAGGCTTCCCTTACAGCGATTTAGTCGCGCCTGCAACGATTGGCAATGGCATAATAAAATTCAGCGACACTGAAGTTCAAGAACTTATAAAACAATTTGAGGAAGACAAAGAATATTATGACATCTTGAAATTCATTCCAGCTTCAGGTGCCGCAAGTCGTATGTTTAAAAATATTTATTCTTTTGTTGAAGAATACAAAGGCAAGGAAATTCCAGAAGATTTCTTGGAAAAAGAAAACGTAAAATTTGATTCTATCGAAAATTTCTTCCTAAGTATCAGCGACTTCGCTTTCTATGACGATTTAAAAAACAAACTTGCAGAATGCGGCAAAGATATAGAAACTCTTATGAGCGAAAATCGCCTCGTAGAAATCGCAGAATTCCTCCTCGAAAACGAAGGCCTCTGCTACGGCAAGTTGCCTAAAGCGTTGTTAAAATTCCATAAATACAAGGAATCATCACGATTGGCACTTGAAGAACATCTTGTTGAAGCAACACAATACAGCACAATATACACAGAAGACGGAGAAATAGCACAACTGCATTTCACTGTTTCTCAAGAACATCTCGACATATTCAAAAAGACTGTCGAAGAGCTGATTCCTATTTACGAAAGAGAATACGGCATCCGTTACGACATTTCATATTCCGTACAAAAGCCATCGACCGACACTATCGCTGTCGACATGAACAACGAGCCTTTCCGTAACAACGACGGCAGTCTCCTCTTCCGTCCTGGCGGTCACGGTGCATTGATACAAAACCTCAACGACCTTAAAAAAGAAGTCATATTTATTAAAAACATTGACAATGTAGTTCCAGATAGATTAAAATCAACGACTTACGATTATAAAAAAGTCCTTGGAGGTTATCTCTTCAGATTGCAACAACAACAATTTGAATACCTTAACCTATTAGACGAAGGATGTCTGGCAAACGACGAAATAGACGAAATCGCGAAGTTTGCAAAGGAAAAATTGATGATTGACATTCCTAATTTCTACAAGACATACAACGAAATTGAGAAGATTGACTTCCTTTACAGCAAGATGAACCGCCCAATGAGAATCTGCGGCATGGTTAAAAACGAAGGCGAACCTGGCGGAGGTCCTTACTGGACAAGAAACAGCAGCGACGAGGTTTCATTGCAAATCGTCGAATCATCACAAATCGACCATAAAAACGAAAAACAAGAGGCTGTCTTCCAATCTGCGACACACTTCAACCCAGTCGATTTGGTTTGCGCCACATACGACTTCAGAGGCGAGCCATTCGATTTGAACGATTACATTGATTATAACACAGGATTTATCTCACAGAAATCAAAAGACGGCAAAGAACTCAAAGCATTGGAGCTGCCAGGATTATGGAACGGCGCCATGGCCGACTGGATTAACATCTTCGTCGAAGTTCCAATCATAACTTTTAACCCAGTGAAGACTGTCAACGATTTGTTAAGAGACAAACATCAGGAAAATTGAGTTGGGAATTGAGTTGGGAATTGAGGGTATGAGGAGTTGAGGATTTGAGGATTTGAGGGTGGGACACCCTAATTCAATTCATAATTCACAATGCATAATGCATAATTAAAAATAAAACCTCGGAAATGTTTCTGAGGTTTTTTCATTCCTAAATATTCAGACATTTCAATGTGTGTTTTTTATGGAAACATTGATAATTATTCCTAATTTTTCACACTTTTTCTTAATAATTTTTAAGAAAAAACTTCTTGACAATCAGCAATTAACGATGTATATTTGCAAAGTGAAACTTAAAACTAAATTCTTATGAAAAACCTGTTAAAAGACTCCTATTTTCTACAAAAAAGATGCTTATATCTATGAAAATTTGCGAACTTATGAAATTTGCAAATTAGAAAACATCTAAGCAGTAAAGCCGTTCAATTGCAACAACTGTTTGAACGATATACCCCAATACTACAATTCTAAAAACACCAAAGATTTGTCACCAACGACAACTTTTTAAAATTTCCAAAAACATAAAATTATGGATAAAATCGAATTTAAAACACTAAGAAAAGAACTATCGAATGAAGTTCTCAACATCGAAAAACAAGATTTACTGATAAGAGTTCAACGTTATTTAAAAAGAATAATGAGTGAACAGGAAAAGTACATAAAAAAACAAGAAGCCTTTAATGCCATCAAAGAATGCCTGCTGGAATTCAGAGATGAAAATATTGAAGAAATGCAACGATGAAATTCTAGAATTCTAAAGTTCTAGAATTCTAAAATTCTACCAAACAAATGGTATCACCTTATATCTGACTTTTTTCTTGTATTCCTTATATCCTTTCAGGCCTTCTTCAAGGATTTCCTCCTCGTTTTTCATCCTGATTGCTATGATAGGAATATACGCCAACATTATTACAAACGATATCAGTGAGCCTAAAATCAATGGTATCGACAAAAACATAAGAAGTGTCGCAGAATACATCGGATGACGAACCACACCGTACAATCCTGTGTCAATTACTTTCTGATTTTCTTGAACTTCAATAGTTCTAGAAAGAAAAGCATTCTCTCTCATGACTTCAGCATATATCAGATATGAAAGAAGAAAAACACTTGCTCCAATCCATATCACATAATCTGGCAAGAAATGCCATGAAAAACGGAAGTTGAGACCAGCGACGACAAATGCCGCTATAAACATAATTCCCGATAATGCGACGACCCATTTCTGCTCATTGATTTTCTCCTTCGCATCGAGGCGTTTCTCTAAAAGTTTTGGAGATTTAAACAACATCAGTATTCCCAAGAAAATCATTGGGACAAACAAAACCGCTACAAACAACCAAGCGTTCCAATAACACAAAGTTCCAGCAGGCAAAAACAATAAAACTCCTATTGCTACAAAACCTGCAATAATCTTTTTCAAAGCTTGTAAGAACAAATTATTTTTCATCATAATTCATTTTATCATTGAGAAAATCCTCTTTGCAATTTCCTCGGGACAATCTACCAAAAGCTGACCGTGATTCATTCCTTTGAAAACCTCGACATTCGTTTCTGGACAAAGCTTTTTCAGATGTTTCACTTGCGGTTTCGCGACAAAAGCTTCTTTTGTTCCATGCCAATAATGAATATCGTTGCCGTTAATAGATTGTAACTTATTAGTATATACAGATTTATAACCATCTAAGACAGCCTTCGTTCCACCATAAGGATAAACCTTTTTACACTCATCGAGCAAGACATCGAAATAATGAGAATGGAAGACCCAACGCCAAAATCCAGTCCAATGATAACAAGTCCAGACATTTAGACATTGTAAATAACGAAGCGGACCGACGAGCCAAGAAGGCAACGGCAACAATGGTGCAGCATCCAAAACCGCATGATTTATAACAATTTCATCACGTTCCAAAATTCGGGACAATATTTTTCCTCCCAAAGAAAGTCCGTAAGCGCAATATAAATGTCCATCATAATTTTTCTTAACATAATTTATGATTTGAACAGCTTGGTCATCAACGGAAGTAAAATAAGTGTATTTTCCAATGACAAAGCCATCGACTTCAACAGCGATGATATGGAAATCATTTTCAAGAATATTAATAAGAGGAATAAAAATCTCGTAAGAGACGCCCAATCCTGGAATAAGCATTAAAGTCGGGGCATTTTTATTTCCGAAAATGTTGAAGTTCATATTAAATATTTTTCTGCATCTATAAATAAAAAACATGTAAAGACATTCCAAATTTACAAATAAATTATATATTTGCAATATAAATTTTAAACCCAAAATATATGAAAACTTCATTTTTTACATCAGTGTCTCCACACAATGGCATCTACGACAAAAGGTTAAAATCCATAATTATGAAAGGAGAAAAAGAACACATCGAAAAGCAGAAAGTAATTCAGGAATTAAGGGAAGCTATTATAGATGGTATAGATAGTGGCATAGCGGAAAGTTTTAATCCAGAATTACATCTTGAAACGCTTAAACGAGAATATAACAATGTATAATGTCATATTTTCCCAAAAATCCGTTGAAGATTTAAGCAATATTTGGAGATATACTGCCAACAAATGGTCAATAAAACAAGCTGACAAGTATTATAACATTCTGATTTCATTCTGTAAAAATATTGCGACAAATCCATTTCTCTACGGAATGAAATATGATGAAATCATTGATAAATTGTTCGGAGCTATTATTAAAGAACATATCGTTTTTTACAAAATCAACGACAATGAAATTATTATAATAAGAATACTTCATAAAAGAATGTATTTTAAAAATAAATTCAAGTAAAAATGGTAACATTTATAGAAATAATAGCAAACCTAATAATCATCGCATTCATGATGATTATCATCGGTTTAATAGCTTTAATAATTTCTGGAGCAGCTCATTTCTTTGGTGCTAAATTCAAATCATTTTTCAAGAAGTCTTTATGGTTCACGCTCCTCGCTCCTATCCTATTCTGCTACGGATTTTTCATTGAGAGAAATCAATGCCAAGTCAAGAAAATAGAAATAGAAAG
>JAZLAL010000055.1:0-2160 GCA_045613185.1 Bacteroidales bacterium
AACTTACGAGGAAGCTCTATCTCAGCCAAAGTGTCGAAATCATACGAAAGATGAAGAAGAGAATAATTTCGCATCCTGTGAGCTAGGAGATATATGCCTTGTTCATTCATCTCATAATCGGCGACGCTCACCACCTTATTATCATACGCTACATGCGGAACGTTTTCCACTATCGTCACTTCTGGCAGCTCGTAAAACTTCATGAACATCTTAACTGTAAAGAACTTATTCTTAATATCGTCTTCAGTGATATTATATTCCATCTCGTGATAAGCCACATGGCGGAAGTCCATCACATCACCGGATTTTACGGAACGTAGTTTCAGTTCGCCGCGCCAGTCGGAAATGCCTAGAAGATAGCCGTCGTCATTGCGGACGCTGACATTCTGCATCGGCTCGCCATTGTCGTTGACGACTTTGACTTCAATATCTACTGTTTTCTGCGCGAAAGACATCATTCCGCAGAGAATAAGCGTGATTGTAAGTAGTAGTTTTTTCATGGTTTTATTTTTTTGCTGTGAGCTTTTTTCGAATTGCTCGAGGCTCATGGCTCGTAGCTCAATGCTTTCATTCAATAGCAACCTCGTATAATCTCTTGTTTCCTGAATTATCATCGGCGAACAAGAAATAAGCCTTACCTCCGTGAATTCTCAGATTCTCTATGAATGGGAATCCACCCAAAACAGAAACGGTTTCCGCCGTTCCTTTTTCAATATTAATTTTCTTTATCGTCGTGATTCCATCTTCCACAAATGTGGTATAGAACGTAGAAGTCGCTTCATCAAGAATCACTTTCTTATTCCATTTCTGAATCACTTTCATCTTGCCGCTCCAATGTTTGTATTTATGGAATCCAAGAGGATTCTCTTTCATCTGTTCTCCAAGATGGTTATATATTATAGACTTATCTTCACTGAATGAGAATAATACTAAAGTACTATCGGTCTTAAATATCGGATTATAAATCGGTCGTTGGAACATATTGCCAGCTCTATCGAATCCGCCGAACTTACTCATATTAATCGCCAGTTCTCTTCCCTCTTTATCGATGATATGATGTAAGAGATTCTGTTTTTTACTGCCGTCGGTCTTATAGAAATAATAATAAAGTTCTGTGTTATAAAAGAAATATTGTCCTGTTATGACGATGCTATCGGTAGCACAGGCCACATTAGAGAAAGACTTTAGAAAATTTTCGAGTGATGAATGATAGAGAAGTCTCATCTCAAGAAACTTATCATCCATCATCAGATGACCGACTTGCCAAACTTCTTTGTTGGAGACAAGATGCATCTCGCCATATACATCTTTAAAAAGATTATAAAACTTATTGGAAATCTTAATTTCCTTTAAGGTGTCGCAATTGAAATTAAGATGGAGCAATGCTGCGTTACGTCTTCTCTTAGCGATGATATAGATTCCTTTATCGTTAATCTCATAATCTTCAATGCTTATAACCTTGTTATCGTATGCCACACGAGGGATATTACCTACAATTTCAACTTCCGGCAAAATCGTTGAAAAGATATTCATCTTTATGACGAGCGTATTTGTATAATCCTGTTTATTGATGACACAACTAACATTCTCGTAAGCTAGATGACTAGCAAAAATAGAATCTCCTTCTTTTGAAGAAAACAATGTGAATCGTCCTTGATTATCACTCACAGCCAACAATGTAGAATCTATGGAATAAATGCCGACATTTTCAAGAACCTTATTTCTGTCGTCGAGACAAACACCTTTAATAGGCATCACGCTTTGCGCGAAAAGTGACATTCCGCAGAAAATAAGTGTTATTGTAAGTAGTAGTTTTTTCATGGTTTTATTTATTAAGTCAATAGACAACGGTCAACAGACAACAGACTTTGGGTATGCTTTTTTGCAGTGAGCTGTGAGCTGTGAGCAGCGAGCTGATAGCTGATGGCTGACAGCTAATTTTCAATTTTCAATTCTATTTCACCCACTTCCCGCTCTCCAAAATCCCGCTCCCGTTCCCATTTCCCGTTCCCATTTCCCGTTCCCGTTTAATCATTTATACTCATAATGATATGTTCCACTGAAAACGACCTCTACTCCGATAGGAGGATGCACGTCACCTCCGGTAGTTCTCTTTATAGGATAATCGCCCTTATATTCATATTGATGATGGGTTTCACC
>JAZLAL010000056.1:0-4023 GCA_045613185.1 Bacteroidales bacterium
AGGCACAGCGGTAAGTGTTGCGAGTAGACATACCGTCCATAGCATGAGCTTGTCTTGCGCTAATCTTTTCTTTATTTTTAAATGTGTCATAATTACGATATTCTTGCACGTTTGATAATCATTTTTCCAATCATATTTATCACTGCAGTTATTAAGAAGAGTATGAGACCTATTGCAATGAGTGATGATAGTCGGAGTCCGTCGGCTTCACCGAATTGGTTCGCGATGATAGACGCCATGGAGTTGCCTGTAGATGTTATTGATTCTGGAATGTTGTTGGTGTTGCCGATGAGCATCGTTACTGTCATAGTTTCTCCTAATGCTCTTCCTATGGCTAAAATATACGAAGAGAATATACCTGAGCCTGCTACGGGAAATATGATTTTTCTTATGACCTCGGCGCGTGTTGCTCCTAGACTGTATGCTCCTTCTTTCAAGTCGTTGGGAACCATCTTGATGAATTCGGTGCTGAGCGACGCTGCGTAAGGAACAATCATGATGGCTAAGACTAATGATGCTGTCAAAATGCCTGAGCCTTGTGACGATATGTTGAGCGCCATGATTATAGGACGTAATGTGTAGAATCCCCAAAGTCCATATATGATTGATGGGATGCCGGCTAATAAATCTGTTACGGTGCTTAATATAGCGGCGATTTTTGTGCCTTTGAAATATTCTCCTACGAATAATGCGACAGGCAATGAGAATGGGATACAGAAGATAAGTGCTAACAATGTCGTCATCAATGTTCCAGTGATGAATGGTAGCGCGCCATATTGCTCGGCACCTTCGGTATAACTCCATTCTGATGAAGTGAGAAATTTGAAGAAACCGAAATGTTCGAAGGCATCGTATGCGTCAGTGACGAGGGCGTAAACAATGCCCCCGCACACTATCGGCATAATCAGTGCTGTCACAAACAATATCGCTTTATATATTTTATCGTTCATGATATGTTATTGTAATATTGCTTCACCGTTGTAAGTTACAGTCTTTAAGTTAGCAAGACTTATCTCTTTTGCTTTTGTTGGAAGTGGTGCGTAGTGAACGAAGGCTGTGATTTTCTGAGCTTCGTCGGAGAGGATGTATTGTATCAGGTCGAGGGTTGCCATGGCTTGTTCCTTGCTGCGGTCTGAGTAGTTTTGTTCTTTGTAAATAATCATCCATGTGAATGTTGAGATTGGATATGCACCTTTTGCAGCAGAGTTGGTTATTGAAGTACGAGTGTCGGCTGGAATTTCGCCTGATGCTGCGGCAGAGATGCTTGCTGATGATGGTGCTACGAATTCTCCGTCTTGGTTTTGGATTTTAGCATAAGCAATCTTTTGTGCGAAAGCATATTCAGAACCTACATAGCCGATTGAGTTCTTGGTCTGTTTTATCACGCTCGCTACTCCTGGATTGCCTTTGGCGGCCTGACCTACATGGAAGTTGACAGACTTTCCAGCTCCGAATTTTGAAGCCCACATCTTGCTGACCTTGGTGAGATAATCTGTGAACACGAATGTAGTGCCTGAACCGTCAGAACGGAAGACTGGTATGATTGCTTCGTTAGGAAGTAAAGCTTGTGGGTTCAAGGACTTGATACGTTCGTCGTTCCACATTTTAATATTTCCTGCGAAAATATCAGCGATTATTTCACCTGTGAGTCTTAGCTCTTCAACGCCTTCGAGGTTGTAAGCTAATACTACTGCACCCATACATGTTGGGATGTGAATTACAGGATCCATCTGTGACATTTCTTTTTCTGTCAAGAAAGCGTCGCTGCCTGCGAAGTCGACGATTTTGTCGCGTAAGTTACGGACACCGCCGCCGGAACCGATGCCACCGTATGCTACAGCATCGCCCTTTGTTTCTGCAAATTGTTCAAATACTGCATTATAAAATGGTAGTGGGAATGTTGCTCCTGCACCTGAAAGTTCTTGCGCCTTGCGACTATTGTCGTTTGTGTTGCTGCCGCATGATGTCAATACGATGGCAAATGTTAATGTGATGATTGATAATAAGATCTTTTTCATAATTTTAATTTTAAAATAATTTTTGGTTAATAATTTTTATAATCCGAAGTAACAGTTGATGAATGCTGCGTATGTGTTGTCGGAACCTTCAGATTTAGGCATCGCCATTCTGAAGTTTGGAGCGAGTTTTACGTATTTTCCTAGTTTGAATTGTGCACCGACAATTGCAGTTTGTTCGTCTTTAGCGATATTCCATTCGTCGTTAGAATATAAGTCGTCGAAACGTGCATAAACTTCTGTGTTCTTCGCGACTTTCATCGAGGCAAATACAGAATATCCGTATTGGTCGTTGCCTTTTTTGTATGAGGCGTTCATCATGTGATTGTATTCTGCGCCAACAGTGAATCTGTCGTTTTTGTAGCCAGCGAAAGCTGCTATATTAATAATGTCTTCTTTGTTTTCTTCTGCGCTGGCGTTCAGACCTCCGTACAAACGAATCTGAAATCCTTTGACTGGAGTGAGTGTTAGACCTAAACCATAATTCAATCCGTTGTCTTTCTGTATTTTCTTATATCCTTCGCCATTGACAACGATAGCGTCGGCAGAAATCCAATCGGCGAATTTGTAAGCGACAGACAAACCTAAGTCAGCGCTGCTGCCGAACTTGTATTGGTCTTGGAATGATTTCATGATGTAACGGTAGCCCCAGAATTTTTCTTGAAAGTTGAATTGTGTTGTTGAGATAAGACCTCCGTTTAATGTCATATTGCCTTTCTTCCATGATAACATCGCATTTTTGATGTAGGCGATACGTTGCATGTCGGAGACGTCGCTAGACTTGCCGATGTCCATCACACTTTTAACGGTAAGTCCGTTGCCTAATTTGTATTCGTATCCTAAATATGTGCGTTCAAGTTCGAAACCTCTGCTGTTGTCAGCGCCGAAATTGACGTTGAAGTTGCCGAATGTTTGTACGATGGCTTTACCTTTAGGTTCTTCAATTTTAACATCTTGTGCTTTTGCACTGATACCGATGCAGGCTAAAAGAGCTGCTGCGATTAAATTTTTTCTTTTCATCTTTTTAATTTTTAGTTGTTAGTTTAATGTTTAATTTTCGTCTTAATTCTGCCGCAAAAGTATCTGTAAGATGTTTCAAAGTTGTTACGAAAAAATTAGAGTTTGGTTAAAGAAATATTTAAGAAAAATTAATTGTTACATTTTTATTAAATCTTGTTTTACCTTATTTTTTGTTTTGATATTTCGTGTAAATTTGCCTTAAATTATATATTAAGGTATGACAACAGAACGTATTTTGATAGTCGATGATGAAGAGACTTTATGCGAAGTCTTGAAACTGAATCTCGAAAATGAAGGCTATGACGTCGACATCGCTTTCAGCGCGGAACAGGCTTTGACGCTTGACCTTAAAAAATATTCTCTTATCCTTCTTGATATTATGATGGGTGAGATAAGCGGAATCAAGATGGCGAAGATGTTGAAAGCGGACGTCACGACAGCCGACATACCTATTATATTTTGCACCGCTCGCGATACGGAAGACGATATGATTATGGGTTTGAATATCGGAGCCGACGATTATATCATGAAACCTTATACTGTCCGTAATGTCATCGCAAGAGTGAAAAGCGTGCTGCGTCGTACTTCTGGACATAAAAGTAATAATGTCGTTCAGAATGATAAGCCTAATATATTAAAGGTGGAAGGCTTGCATCTCGATTTGGAATTCAAACGCTGCATCGTCGATGGTGTCGAGGTGAAACTCGCAAGAAAAGAGTTTGAATTGCTGGCATATCTCATCTCGCATCGCGGCAAGATTTGTTCCCGCGAACAGATACTCAGCAGAGTGTGGAGCGATGAAGTCGTTGTGCTTGACAGAACGATAGATGTGAATATCACTCGTCTGCGCACCAAGATTGGAAATTACGGTTCTTATATTGTTACACGTTCAGGTTTTGGCTATGGCTTTCGTGATTAAAATATCATATCATAAGCGACTATTTTTGATGTTGATCACATTCTTATGGTCGATGATTTTGTGTTTTAC
>JAZLAL010000057.1:0-12720 GCA_045613185.1 Bacteroidales bacterium
AAGCGTAAATGTCTGAGGCGCAGATGTTTCGAGCATGAACATCATATCTGAATTAGCTGCCATGAGCGAGCCGTACCATGCGCCGTCTGAGTTGACCACGAATTCTGTCTGGTTCTTGATTTGCAAGCCGTTTTCGCCAAGAGCGTCTTCCATCATTTCGAGGCCTTCCTCGCCTTCAAACTCGATGAATGACGAGAACCAGCTCCAGCCTGACTTGAGTTCTCTTGTCTGGACATAATTGTAATTAGCTACTAGTTCTACAGCTTCTGTAACGACGAAGCTGTATTCTGAATCTGTGGAAACGACATTGCCGTTGACTGTCCAGTTCTTGAATGAGAAGCCTTCGTTTGGAGTTGTTACCAATGTTGCAGTGTCATATACGGCGTAGATTCCTGTGCCTGTGACGATGCCAGCTTCTGAAGGACTTACGACAGCTGTTATCTCAACCATATTGTTGAAGTTGAGGATGTAAGGACTTGTGACGCTGCCGAGTGTTCCGTTGACAGTGAATGTTATAGCTTCAGGACTTCTCAAATCTAACTCCTGACCGATGGAATGGTCATAAAGTTTGAAAGAAATCTCGTCGCTGCTGTCACCGTGGATTGTGAGGAACACGAGATATTTATCCAATGCAGGAATATACTGAACAAGTTGCGAGCCTCTCACTTCCTCTCCACAGAACGCACCTATTTCCAATGAAGTTGAATTTTGATTTACTCCGTCTATCTGAATCAAGCCGATGACAGACATATTGTTTGCGTAAAGGCTTTCATCTGGGACCCAGTGGTTGGTTATTTCAATTGGCAATATTGTATACTCATTCCAAGGAGAAGCAGCTTTGTAAGCGTCTAAAGATTTTGCAGGGACATAGATAACCATGTCTGAAGGACAATAGTTAAATAAAGAAGAACCTGTTTCAGGAACATTTTCCGCATAGCAATAAATGCTTGTTAAATTGGAACAACTTTCAAAAGCCCACTCACCTATAGATGTGACGCTGTTAGGAATCTCTATGCTTGTTAAAGAAGTACAAGAATAAAAAGCCTCATCACCTATAGAAGTGACGCTGTTAGGAATCTCTATGCTTGTTAAATTGTAACAACCATAAAAAGCATAATTACCTATAGAAGTGACGCTGTTTGGAATCTCTATGCTTGTTAAAGAAGTACAAGAAAAAAAAGCCTCATCACCTATAGAAGTGACGCTGTTAGGAATCTCTATGCTTGTTAAATTGTAACAATAAGAAAAAGCCAACTCACCTATAGAAGTGACGCTGTTCGGAATCTCTATGCTTGTTAAATTGGAACAATTAGCAAAAGCATAAGAACCGATAGAAGTGATGCTGTTAGGAATAATAGTATTCTGACATCCAGCAATCAAAGTATTTGTTTCAGTTTCTATAATGGCATTGCAGTTGTTTCTGCTGTCATAAACGGGATTGCCATCTTCAACCGTTATGCTTGTTAAATTGGAACAATATTCAAAAACAGAAATACCTATAGAAGTGACGCTGTTAGGAATCTCTATGCTTGTTAAATTGGAACAATCATAAAAAGCATGATCTCCAATATAAGTGACGCTGTTAGGAATAATAGTATTCTGACATCCAGCAATCAAAGTATTTGTTTCAGTTTCTATAATGGCATTGCAGTTGTTTCTGCTGTCATAAACGGGATTGCCTTCTTCAACCGTTATGCTTGTTAAATTATCACATCCAGAAAAAGCCCTATTACCAATATAAGTGACGCTGTTAGGAATCTCTATGCTTGTTAAAGAAGTACAACCCCTAAAAGCCTCATAACTAATAGAAGTGACGCTGTTAGGAATCTCTATGCTTGTTAAATTGTCACAATAAGAAAAAGCATTATCACCTATAGAAGTGACGCTGTTCGGAATCTCTATGCTTGTTAAATTGTCACAAGAATAAAAAGCCCACTCACCTATAGAAGTGACGCTAAATTCCATTCCTGAAATTGTTGCTGTGGATGGAATTGTAACATCTACTGGTTCACCTTCATATCCAGAGACTTCACACTCTGCTGGTTCTATACTTGTTACTGTAAATTTCAATGAATAACCTTCATAATCAATGATAGTATAGTCACCTACATTTACAACTATTTCTTCTTCATCTTCCATTGCCATAATTGTATATTCATTCCAAGGACTTGCAGCCTTATAAGCATCTACTGACTGTGCAGGAACGTAAATGACCATGTCTGATGGACAATTATTAAAAGCATATTCACTTGTTTCTGGAACATTTTCAGCATAGCAATAAATGCTTGTTAAATTGTCACAAGAAGAAAAAGCATGATCTCCAATATAAGTGACGCTGTTAGGAATCTCTATGCTTGTTAAATTGTCACAAGAAGAAAAAGCATGATCTCCAATATAAGTGACGCTGTTAGGAATCTCTATGCTTGTTAAATTGGAACAATTATTAAAAGCATAATTATTGATATGAGTAAGCTGAGAATTTTCCCCAAAGTCTATGCTTGTTAAATTTTTACAATCCATAAAAGCATAAAAACCGATAAAAGTGACGCTGTTTGGAATCTCTATGTTTGTTAAATTGTAACAACCAGAAAAAGCACCATCACCGATAAAAGTGACGCTGTTTGGTATCTCTATGTTTGTTAAATTGTAACAACTAGAAAAAGCATAAGAACCGATAGAAGTGACGCTGTTTGGAATCTCTATGCTTGTTAAATTTTCACAACTAGAAAAAGCATTCTTCCCGATAGAAGAGACGCTGTTAGGAATTACTGTATCTTTACATCCTGCAACCAAGGTGTTTGTTTCTGTTTTTATTATGGCATTGCAATTATTTCTACTATCATAAACCGAATTGCCTTCTTCAACTGTTATGCTTGTTAAATTGTAACAAGAAGAAAAAGCACTATAACCTATAGCTGTGACGCTGTTCGGAATCTCTATGCTTGTTAAATTTTCACATTCATAAAAAGCCATCTCACCGATAGAAGTGACGCTGTTAGGAATCTCTATGCTTGTTAAAGAAGTACAATATTCAAAAGCAGAATTACCAATAGAAGTGACGCTGTTAGGAATCTCTATGCTTGTTAAATTGTAACAATAATAAAAAGCAGAATTACCAATATAAGTGACGCTAAATTCCATTCCTTCAATTGTTACAGAAGATGGAATTACAATTTCTGTTGAAGATGTTGGCTTTGTGCTGCATTTAATCTCACACTCTGCTGGTTCAAGGTTTTTCACTGTAAATTTTAAGGAATAACCTTCATAATCAATGATGGTGTTATCACCTACATTCTGTGCAAATAATCCCACACTTGAGATTATAATTGCAATAAAAAGTAAAAGTTTTTTCATATCTGTTTATTTTAATTTGCTAATGGTTAATGGACAAACGTATTTTATCCATCTTATTGGTTTATAAGAAATTGGGAAGTGTATGTTAGAATGCGTATCATTACGCCAATAGTTTGTCATCAACTAGCAAATATATATTATATATATAAAATAAACAAGGGGAAAATAAACTTTTTTAATTAATTAAAAGATTGTATCCAAGTCAGAGTCAACAGTCTGAGTCAACAGTCTGAGTCATCGTCATCAGTTCTCCAAATTTTCCGCCACAATCTCCGCAATGTCTCTCACCTTGACTGGCGACAGTCTCGCAAAGGTCTTCAGACATAAAGGACAGGCGGTCACGATTTCGTCTGGATTGTTATGCATCAAATCTTTAATAGAATTCTTCGTTATCTCGTCACGCTCTTCTAATGTCATGGTCAGACTTCCGATGCTGCCTCCGCAACAGACTGCCATGTCTCTATTCGATTTTCCTGGTGTCAGCAAACCAATATTGTCGATGATGTTACGAGGTTCGTCGTAAATATCAAAGGCGCGACCTAACTCACAAGGGTCGTGGTAGACATAATGTTTGTCGTTTCTATCGATGTCTAACTTGTCGTGTTCAATCAACTCATTGATGTATTGAGTGTGGTGTAAAACCTCGATGCCTTCAAGATTATATTCTTCTTTGAAAACCTTATAACAAATAGGGCAGGAGAGAACTAATCTCTTCGCTCCGGAGTTCTTTATCAATTCGGTGTTTTTGTCTATCAATGCCTTAGCTTCATTTACCTTGCCCGTCAGCATCATAGGACGACCGCAGCAGATGCTTCCTTCTGCATCGAGGAATTCATAATTTTCTTTTGCAATTTCAAATATCTTCTTCATCGAACGTGTGATGGCCGGAGTGAGATGCGACATGCAACCAGCGAAGTATAGCGTCTTTTGGCTGTGAGCTGTGAGCTGTGAGCTATGAGCTTTATCTTGTGGTCTTGTGGTCTTGTAGTCTTGTTGACTTTTTAAATACTCGAAATCCGATTTAATCTTGTAATAGGTCTTGTTTCTTTGAGCTATTTTTATATTTAATGACTCGATGCCGAGTGGACAAACCTCGATGCATTTTCCGCACATCAGACATTTCTCGGTCATGGCCTTGACGTCTCTTCTTCTTTTCCCTTTTCTGATGTTACGGATGAAATAAACTGCAGTGTTTTTGTAGTTGTCTTTCACTTCGCTCATTGGGCAGACGTCGATGCAGAGTCCGCAGCTCGGACATGAATATATCTCTGCTAAAGCGTATCCTTTACGAGGTTCTGTCGTCTTCAATCCTGCGTTGCGAAGTAAAATCAAAAGAGCTTCCGCTGGTATGTGCATATATCGTGAGAAAGGCAATAATGTCATAAAGATTGCTAAGTCGATGGAATATAACCACCAGAAAATCATACTTAATGTCTCGTTATAATTGCCTCCGAACAATAATTCAAATCCGAGATATTTTGTGAAAAACGAACCGCCTGCGATATTAGCCATCGATGATTCTGCCAAGAAACGTAATGGGAAAATAGTCCATAACGATAATCTTACCAAGTCTTCTTTGATGCCGAATTTGGTGACACGTTTCAATCCTACTTTTCTCGGTTTTTTCTTTTTAACCACAGCGATGAAGATGCCGCTTATTATCATCAATAAGAAGAAATCCATCAGGAAACTGAATATCTGTGCTTTAAGACTTAGTTCTTCAATTGCGAAGTAACGAAAGAAAATTGGTAGATATAAATTTGACATCAATTTGGGCATGAAAGGAACTTCCAATCCTCTCAATGGTGAAAAAGCTATGCTTTCAAAATGCCCGACGATGATAATCATGAACCAGCCTAAAGCGATGGACATGTGCATATAACCGAGGAGCGGCTTGCGTTTCCATATCTTTGTGTGAAGAAGGCAGTCGTTGATGAGGTCTCTGAAGTTTTTCAATGCCGACTTAGGATAGATGAGCGAGCGTAAAAACTTGCGTCGGTCTTCCTTAGGTAATTGAAAAACAATGCGTATCATGCCGATGATGCAGTACAAAAGCACGAATGTCATGCTTATAACGAAAGGCAATACGAATGGGTCGAATAGTGGTCTCATATATTTTATTCTTCGTTATAAATTCTTGTTATTGAAAGTAATATGTTTCTAGTGTTGATGCCGCGGCTGCATACTAACATACATTTTCCGCACATCATGCATTTCTTGACTTTCTCGACGGCTTCTTTTTCCTTGCCACGTTGCAACATCAAGATTATCTGTCGGAAACTGACGTCGGTGAATTTTCCAGCTGTGCAGGTCGCAGTGCATAATCCGCAAGCCATGCAAGTCTTGACATCAGGATTCAAGGCTTCTAATTTGTTAAATAATTTTAAGTCGACATCATCCATCTTGATGTGCGAACTCTTTGATATGCTGAAACCGAAATCTATCATAGTTTAGAACTTAAAATTGCTTTGAGCTTTGAGCAATGGGTTGTGAGCATTTATTGAATAGTATAAGCTCGTTGCTCATAGCTCACTGCTCAAGGCTTAAATAATTAAACACTTCCACTGCTGCTGAGCGTGCTTCTGCCAATGTTTCTGGCAATGTCTTTGGCGAAGTGCATGCTCCTGCAACGAAGACGCCTTTTTCTTTTGTGAGGTTCAAGCCAGTGAAGATGTCGCGACTTTCGATGAATCCGTCGCTATTACTCTTGATGTTGAGCATGTTCTGTATTCTCTCCACGCCTTCGGCTTTTTCCATGCCGCACATCAGCACCAATAAATCCAAAGTCATCTTCATCGGCGTTCCGAGCAATGTGTCCTCTGCTTTGATGACTAACTTTCCTTCGATGTTTTCTGACACTTCACATACGCGACCTCTCACACATTTGATGTCGAAGTCTTTCTGTGCCTTGAGATAAAGGTCTTCGTAGCCTTTGCCGAACATGCGTAAGTCCATGTAAAAACAATAGACGTCGGCATCAGGGAATTCGTCTTTTATCTCGCAGGCTTGCTTCAAAGCTGTTGCGCAACAAACTTTAGAACAATAAGTGTTGTTGACCTTCACGTCTCTTGAACCGACGCAATGCACAAAGCCGATGCGTTTTGGCTCGTCGATGCGTTCGTCATGATGTGTCTTGAAATATTTTTCTAACTCAGCATTGGTAATGACATTGTTGTAAATGCCGTAGCCGTATTCTTGTTTTTTCTCTGCCTTGAAAAGGTCGAAGCCTGTGCAGACGACGATGGTAGATACGTCGTAAGTCTTGTTGTTAGAAAGCGTTACATGGAATATATCGCCTTCTTTTTCTATATTATTGATACGAGAATTTAACTTAATCTCGACGTCTTTCACTTGTTCTTTTAATCTTTCGAGAAGCTCTTCGGCATTGTCGCTTGAAGGGAAAAGTCTATCCCATTGTGCAAGATGTCCGCCTATTTTGTCACTTCTTTCGATGATGATAGGAGTGAGTCCGAGACTTTTCAGCTGATGAGCTGTCTCTAATCCTGCAGGACCTGCGCCGATGATGAGTATTTTGTGATTATTCATAGTTTTATGTTAGTGCTATGAGCAGCGAGCTGTGAGCAATGAGCTCGTTGCCCACTGCCCATGGCTCACAGCGTTTCATTTTAATTTTATGTTAATAGGATTTATAGGTGAACCAAGTTCTTTGTTGTTGATGCCTTTATATTTAGCTTTAGGGTCGTATTCGATTCCCATCTTTTCCAATAAAGGTTCTATTGCCACTTGGTGCATCTGTAATCCTAAGTCCCAAGGGTTGTAGCCCATGACGAGTCCTGCGACTTCTTCGTATGTGAGGGCAGGTATTCCGTATCCGTTTTTGCCGTATGTCTTGCCAGTCTGTTCGGCGATGACATATTGCCAGCGGTCGAGGAAGTAAGGGCAACCTGGACAGTTGGTGATTATCAAGTCGGGTTCGTAAGGTTCCATTGACTCGAATTTTTTATATGTATTTGATAATGAATAACCGCGGTTAGCTTGTATGAAATATTGACGGAATCCGAATCCGCAGCATTGACGGCGTTCTGGATAGTCGACGACTTCGCCGCCCCATGCTTCTATCATTCCGACCAAGACGTGTGGATATTCTGCGCCGCCGAAGCCCTTGGAAGGGAACATCTTGGAATAATGACAGCCGATGTGTTCCACGACTTTAAGAGGTTTTCCTGTCTTGACATTGACGAGTTTATATTTTGCTTGCTTCGCAATCTCGTGACGGAATTTATAGATGATGTCGCTGGCGTGAGCGAGATATTTTGGCTTCGCAAATTCTTTCTTGCATGAGTCCCAGAGATATTGACGAATCTTGGCTTCCAATTCCGGAAACTCGTGCCATGTCTCTAAAGTCTCTGTATAACAGCCGAATGAGGTGATGCAAGAGCAGACGTAATTTTCGTAGCCGCTTTCGTGCATCAGCGCGAACTGACGAGCGATGATGGTCATGGCTGTCTCCTGAGGAATGCTGTCGCTGTGATATGCGATGCCGCCGCAGGTGGTGTGATAGGCACTTTCGTAAAAGTCTTTGCCTAACTTATTTCTTGTTATATCTAAAAATGTTACTTCAGAACCAGGGAAGAATGACTGACGAATGCAGCTTCTTACATAAAAATAATGGTCATCGGGAATATCTTTCTGATAATCAGCCCAAATCTTTTGTTTTCCTTCAACTATCATGATTATCCGTTGTTTAGATGTTTTTCATTGTTGTTGATTGTATAAACTTTCTTGAAATATTCTTCTTCGCTGAGGTTTTCTTTTTCAGCTTGACGATGAGCGTCGTCGATGACTTTATTCATCAGCTCTGTCGCGCCTGTCACGTCGAAGATGTTTTTCAGTTGGTCGAGGCTCTCTTGAGGAATCTTGCGTAGTCCGCCGGGACCGTCGCCGTCGAGGTTGGAACCCATTCTACGATGAAGGTCGTCGAGGTTTTCATTTATCCATTTTCCTACGGTGCCGAATTCTTTGTGCTCATCGTAACTGAAGTTGCGAGGATAAATGCAATAACCGTGATTTAAAATATTGCCGCACAAGTCCTTGACTAAGATATATTGCTGACGGCCTTTCTCCGATTCCATGTAATATCCGCTTTGCATCGCGAGTTTGCGTAATGCCATGATGATGAGACCTGGAGCGTTGCCACGAGGACAGCGTGTCACGCACGACATACATTCGCCGCAGTACCAAATCGTGTCGCTTTTTAATAAGGCTTCAAGTTCGTCTTCGTTTTTGCGCTGAACGATGTTGACAATATTTTTTGGATTATATTTATAAAATTCGGCTGCAGGACAAACCGCAGTACAAACTCCGCAGTTCATGCAGGCTTTCAATCCTTCCTTGATGCGATAGTCTTCCTGTAATTTTTCAAAAAGATGTCCTTTATATAATGTGTCTGACGACATAATTTCTGTTATTTTTTATTAAGTAAAATGATATATAGTAAAAATGTTTACTATTTTTTTACGAACGCAAAAGTAATAAAAAAACAGAAATAAAGGGATAATGTTTTAGTGAAATTTTATATGAACTAAGGCTATTGAACCAATGCTGTTGAACTTTTAAAAATAGTTCAAAGGCCAAATGCCAAAATATATTAACACAAATTCTTAATAAAATCCAGAAAATCATTAAAAATTAAAAAATGAGATAAAATTCTTGTGCTGAAACCTTGACGTTTTATTTTGTTAGATATAACTTTGCAGGAAGAATCAAACAAAATTTATGGTATGACTAAAATAGAAGAACAAATCAATATCAAAAGTGTAGGAGAACTTGTCGTTCAAAGAGTTGAATCTATGATATTGGCGATAAGAGGAGTGAATGTAATATTGGATGCGGATGTGGCGTATTTGTATGGCGTTGAGACGAAGAGAATCAATGAGGCTGTCAAAAACAATCCTGATAAATTTCCAGAAGATTATATGTTTGTGATTACTGATGAGGAGTTACAGGTTTTGCGGTCGACCAGATCGACCTCAAATATTTTGCGGTCGAAATTTTCTACCAAAAGTAGGACCTTGCCTAAAGCATTTACAGAAAAAGGCTTGTATATGCTAGCAACAATATTGAGAAGTAAAAAATCAATAGAAGTGACGTTTGCGATAATAGAAACATTTGTCAAAGTCAGAAAGATGAAACGGGAGTTAGTTGATTTGCATAATGAAACGGATAAAAACATATTGTCCGAAAAAATGAATCATTTCAGTGATGTGCTTTCGGACATAGTTATGCCAGATTTAGAAACATCAGAGACTGAGTCAATATTGGAATTGAATTTTATAATAGGAAAGATAAAGCATACTGTTAAAAGAATTAGAAAGAATTCTAATGGTGAATGATGCCCGACGGCTTTGCCGGAACGCCCAAAAGAAATAAAAAAAGTGCAGTCTTAAAAAAACTACACTTTTTAATTTTGAACGAGTTTATTAGATATTATTCCCGGGTTATATGATACGAAACTTACACCCATAACGATGGCCATTAAGAGCATTACAATAATTCTAAATGTTTTCATAAGTTACTTGTTTTGATGATTTATTTTTTTTGTCATTGATACGTCTCTACATTAATTTTCAATTCTTCAATTTTTCAACGACTTCATCGCAATTGATTTTCATCATGCAGTTGAAATGTTTCCTTGGACATTCTTTAAATCCTAACTTGCTGCAAGGACGACATTTAACGTCTTTACATTCAACGATATGACACTTCTCTTTTTCATTAGGAAGGTAAGGATACATTCCTAATTCTGGGACGGTGTTGCCCCAGACCGAGACGATGTTTTTATGAAAGGCCGCAGCGATGTGCATCAAACCAGTGTCGTTTGTTAAAACCGACTTCGCTTTTTTGACAATAGACGCCGATTGCTCTAGATTTATTTTGCCGACTAGATTTAAGGATCTGAGGATTTGAGGATCTGAGGATCTGAGGATTTGAGGATCTGAGGATTTGAGGATTTGAGTTGTGGACAAAGTCTGTTGTCTGTTGTCAGTTGTCAGTTGTCTTATAACCTCCTCTGCTCTCTCTACATCATCAGGACCGCCGAGGAGTATGACGGGTTCGTTTAACTTCTGAATTATCTCAACGATTTTTACGGCAGGCAAAATCTTGGTTTTGTATGTTCCGCCAATGACGAAAGCGTGATATCCTTTCTGGAAATTTTCAGGAAGTTCACTCAAAGGATAATCGTTTTTTTCTGAAATGAAAAAGTCAAGTCCTTGATAGTCATTTGTTACTCCTAGTTTCTCAACGGCTTTGAAATATCTGTCCACGATATGAATGTCGGGCATAAGATTGATTTTGAAAGTCGTGAGCAAGAACTTCTTGAAATTGAGTTTTGGGAAAGAACTATGTGGTTTATGTAAAGCGCGAGTTACTCGTATACTTCTTTTATTTTTTTGTAAATCAACGATATAATCGTAATTCTCCAGTTTTAGTTCTTCTATGTTTTTCTTTAAAGAATCGTCGTATTCGTATACCTTATTAATATAAGGATTTGTCTTGTAAAGATTACTGAATTTCTTTTTTGTCAAGACATGAATCTCCACGCCGTCGATTTGATTTTTCAGACAACGAATCACTGGAGTCGTCAGCACTATGTCACCGATTGAACTAAAACGAATTACGAGGATTTTCATATTTTAACTAAGAACTAAAGCTGTTGAACTAAGAACTTTTAGACGTGTCAATGTGTGTTTATTTTTTAGGTTACATCGATGCGTCTCTACCAATTTTAATTATGAATTATGCATTATGAATTATGAATTGATTTAAGTTTTTCGTCTCTAAAAATCAACTCTACTGTTTCTTCATAAACATCTAAATTGTTTATTTTCTTTACCTTACGCCAGATGTTTTGTGGGTCTTCGAAAGAATTCATCAGATACGACCAGAGTTCTTTCATGCATCCAATTATCTTTGGACTTCCGCCGGCGTGACGTAGTCTTTCAAGATAAAGCGACACTATGAAATGATGCAGTTTCTTTCTTCTTTCTTCGTCGTCGAATGTCTTTCCTTTTATTTCGTCGGCGAGGAAAGGGTTGGTTAACAAGCCTCTGCCGAGCATAAACATCGACACTGAAGGTAATTTCTCGCTGATGCGTTTGAAGTCGTCGACCGAGAAAATATCGCCGTTATACACCAAAGGTCGTTTGATGAGCGGAGCTATCTCAGCGAATCTGTCGACGTCGGCATTTCCTGTGTAAAGTTGCTTTCCGATTCTTGGATGAATGATGATTTCGCTGAAAGGATAAGCGTTGAAACTATCTATAAGTTCATCTATTTCAGTGTCTTTGAAATAACCTAGACGACATTTGAGACTGAATTTTATATCGATGTTGTTAAAAACTTTGTCAAGGATTTCTCTTACTTTCTGAGGTTCAGCCATAAGCCCGCAGCCTCTTGTTTTGTTGGCGACTCTTGGGAATGGGCAGCCCATATTAAGGTTGATTTCCTTATAACCCATCATCTGGCATTGGTTGGCGAAACGTATTATTTCGTCGGCGTCGTTGCCAAGTATCTGCGGTGTTAAAGTGTTGACATCGTTGAAGTTGATATCAATTTCTTCGCCTCTCAAGCTTCTGCTGTTATCTTTGTGGATGCCAGTAAAAAAAGGAGTGTAGAACTTGTCGATTCCACTAAAATATTCCTTGAAAAGGTTGCGATAGACCGCATCTGTGATGCCTTGAAACGGTGCTAAACTTAAGGTTATCATTTCTTTTTTATTGATATTACAAAAGTGAAACATAAGACGAGGACTGCTATGAAGGAAGCGACTCGGTAGATATAATCGCCGTGACGCGAGTAGAATGTCATTTCATCGTTGACATTCAAGGTGTTGCGTAGTGCCGTAGGTTCCCAATAGTTGCTTTGTTCAACAACGTCGCCTCTTTGGTTGATGAATCCCGAGACGCCAGTGTTGGCTGAGCGCGCCACGCTACGTCGGTTCTCGATGGCGCGAAGCTTCGACATCTCGAAGTGTTGCCTGTGACCTGGAGTGTCGCCCCACCAGCCGTCGTTGGTGATAACAAATATCATATTCGCTCCATTTCTCACAAAATCAGTGACATAACCGCCAAAGACTGATTCGTAACAAATCAATGGAGCTGCTTTGTATTTCCCGTAATTAAATACAGACACTGTATCTTCCGACTTCAATGTTCCAACGGTTCCGCCTAAGTCGATGGCGAGCTTCCTCAGTGGTCGCATGATCCACCACGATGGCATCATCTCGACACCTGGTGTCAGCTTCGACTTCTGATGTATCTGAATATTAGAAGTATCGTTGATGGATAAAGCTGTGTTATATGAGTAATAATATTCGTCGGCATCGTAGAACTTACGCGCTGCAAA
>JAZLAL010000058.1:0-9685 GCA_045613185.1 Bacteroidales bacterium
GATAACTTTGTTTATAGATGTTAACAAACGAGTATAAAATTTGTTCAAATCATTAAAATGTTTATTTGTTAAAAAGTTTTAAAATAAATTTAACAGTTTTTAAAGTTATTAACAATAAAAATGTTGATAACTTTTAGTGTATTGATTAGTAATAAGATACAAATTCAATAAATATTAGATTTTTTTTGTAAAATATTCATAATTAGTGAGAAAAATAATATTTAATCACAAAAATATTTTTTAATTTTGTAGAAATTTATCAACAATTGTAATATGAAAAGATTAATTCCTATAGCTTGCGATCATGGTGGATTTGCCATGAAGCAATATATCATTGAAAGACTGATAGAAAACGGTTACGAAGTTAAAGATTACGGTACATTTTCAGAAGAAAGTGTAGACTATCCTGACTACATCCATCCATTGGCACAAGACATTCAAGACGGAGTTTATCCACTTGGAATTATTTTATGTGGAAGCGGTAATGGCGCGCAAATGACAGCTAACAAACATCCAAATGTTAGAGCTGCTCTTTGCTGGAATGTTGAATTAGGTAAATTGGCTCGTCAACACAATGATGCTAACATTTTAACACTTCCAGGTCGTTTTATTACAAACGAATTAGGTTGGGAAATAGCTCAAGCTTATTTAACAACTGATTTTGAAGGTGGTAGACACGCTAACAGAGTTGCAAAAATCAATCTTAAATAAAAAAAGATGAATGATAAAGGAATAGTTTTTAACAATAATGCAAAAAAAATTGCTTTTGATGACGAACATTATGAAAAAATGATGTCTCGTTACGATTTTTTTATGCAAAATGTTAAAAACCGTTCCAATTATTATTCAAACATTGATTTAGAAAAACAAAGAGCTTTTAATATAAGGAGCAAGGCTTTTAAGAAATTAGATAAGTTATTAGTCGATTTCGATACTAATTTTACTAAAAATGGCGGTAATTTATTGTGGGCCAATGATTCTGACGAAGCTAGAAAAATGATTTATGATATTTTAAATCAGAATAAGGTAAAAAAAATCGTCAAGACAAAAAGTTCTACAATAGAAGAAATTGGACTTATATCTTATCTTGAAATGAAAAAGATAAAAGTCGTTGATACAAATATAGGCGATTTTGTCTGTAGTGTTTTTAATGAAACTCCGTATAATTTTAAATCATCGGCAGCCCATAAAACAACAGAACAAATCGCTGATTTATACTCTAGTAAGTTCGGTATTAAAGAAAATTGCAATGCAAAACAACTTACTGCATTTACTAAAAATGTATTAAGAAACGATATTTGTAATCCGGAAGCTCTTATAACAGGTGCCAATTTTTTAGTTTCAAATACAGGCACTATTGTTTTTACTGAAAATGAAGGTAATATTCTTAAATCCAGTACTTTTACTCCAATTCATATAGTTATTGCTGGCATTGATAAAATGATTACCTCGATGGACGAACTAGGTGTTTTATTACCTTTGTCGTCATTATACAATTCTAATAATAATGTTTCTTCTTTATATTCTTTTGTTAATAAACCATCAATAAAAGATGATAAGGTTCAAAAATTGTATTTAATTTTACTTAACAATAATAGAACCAATATATTATCAAAAGATAAACAGAGAAATATTTTATCATGTATTCAATGTGGAGCTTGTTTGGAAGTATGTCCTATTTATAATATTGTAGGTGGTCATACTTATGAAGAGTATAATCCAGGACCTGTAGGTTCTATTTCATTACCTTTGTTAAAAAATATAGAAGAAACTTCACATTTCTGTTCTTTATGCACGCTATGTGGCAGATGCTCAGAGATTTGTCCTGTTAATATTCCTTTGAAAGATTTATTTTTAGAAAACAGAAAAGATCTGGTTAAACTAGATAAATCATTGATAGGGGAGAGAAATTTTTTCAATAATTTAATGAAAAAAATGATTAACAGAAAAAATCTTGACAAATATGGAGCTGGTTTTAAAGATATGGAATTAAGTTATCTCATAAAGAAAAAATGGGGTACAAAAAGAGAGTTACCTAAATTTGCAAAAGAATCATTTTCACAATATTGGAAAAATAATAATAATATTAAATAAGATGAAGAAAACAATTTTACTTTTATTAGCATTATGCTTTACATCAATGATGTTTGCAGATAATTTTGTAATGATTAAGGTTAAAGATCAACAAAATTTAAGAGAATTATTTAACAAAAAAGACGTGAATATTCATTATTATAATGATAATTTCGTTCTTGCTACATCAGAAAATTTGACAGAAAATATGATTTTGTTAGATGATAAATCATTCGAAGACAATAATTTATATTTTATAGTTTATTGTGAGAAAGGTGAACAGCAAAATTATATTGAAAGAGAAAATGTTGAAGTTTTATTTAACAATGATAATATTTTAATTGTCAAGCCATTAAGCAATGATTTAAGACCTGCTAAGAATGATGGTATGGTTGCTATTTACAATAAGACAGCTAAATTAGCTCAAGCAACTCGTGATTTTCCTTCAGTTGTTGAAGAAGACCAATTAGTTAGAGGTTTAATGGATGAAGTAAGTATTGAAAATTTAACAAATACAGTTCAACACTTACAAGATTACGAAAGAAGACAATGGAGTACAAATCAAGCATACGAAGCTGGACAATGGATTTATGAACAATTTGAAAGCTTGGGTTTAGATGTTGAAGAATTTCCATTTGACTATGAAGGAAATCCATCATCACCAAATATCATTGCTACACAATGGGGAACTAAATATCCAGACAAATACATAGTTTGTGGAAGCCACTATGATTCAGAAAGATCAGGTCATGGTGGACAAGAAGCTCCTGGTGCTGACGATAATGCAACAGGTGTTGCTACAGTTTTAGAAACAGCAAGAATTTTATCAGAACATAATTTTGAATATTCTATTATTTACTGTGCATTTTCAGCAGAAGAAATAGGTTTGATAGGTAGTGAAGCTTATGCAAAATCCTGTGCAGATATAGGTTACGACATTGTTGCTTATTTCAACAATGACATGAACGGATATTTACATCCAGGCAATGAAATTCATGTTGACTTGATTTATCCTGAAAATGTTGAAGTTCTTGGAGAATATTACAAAAACGTAGCAGGAATTTATTTCCCAGAAATGCAAGTACGTCACATAGAATTTACTAAAGGTGACAGCGATCACACATCTTTTAACAACAACGGTTTTATGGGAATTTATCCATTTGAAGACAAAGATAACTACAGTCCATATATTCACACATTAGAAGATGTCATTGGAATAAGTGTAAATTCATTTGAACAATCACAACGTTTCACACAAATGAACATCGCTTGTGTTGCAACATTAGCTACTTTATCAACAGAAAATGTCATGGAAAATGAATACAATCATGTAACAATTTTCCCAAATCCTGCTAAAAATATATTAACATTAACATCAGAAATAGAAGGAATTAAAGATGTTAAAATTATTAATACATTAGGACAAACTGTTAAGGAATTTTCATTTGAAACAGAAACTACTGTTGACATTAAAGATTTAAACAATGGTGTTTATTTTGTTAAAATATTAGGTGAAAATTCATTAACAAAGAAAATAGTTGTTAGAGATTAATAATAAAAAACATAAAAGCTATGAAGAAATTAGTATTTTTAATTCTCTCTTTATTTATGATTGTTTCTGTTCAAGCGCAGACAGTCATAGAAAAAGACTTCAATGATTATCAAGAAGATGCTATTTTAAATGGTCAAGATAATTGGGTTGCTAAAGCTCATAGTGCAGGTGGCGGACAATTTAAAGTAGAATATTTAGGTGCTGGCGGACAGACTTCACCAGACGAGTCGTTAGCAGTTTTCTTTGATAATGCTAACACAAATTATGGTGAGGTTGCAACACACAAATCAACACCTGATTTTCAATTTGATTTTTCAGAAGGCGGAACTATAGAAATTGAGTTAGACATTTTGCGTAACCACTGGGGAACTGTTTTCGGAGTTGGTTATGATGCTGACGGTGACGGCGTTGTTTTGCCACCTATGAATTATGAGACAACAGAGCCAAATCCAAACTTATCAAGCAAAGACGGCGGTATTTATTTCACAACAACAGGTTTTGATGAAAGACCTAAATTTGTTAATGGTATTGTATTGCCTAACAATAAATTAGCTGTCGACTTCGATTATGAACAAAAAGGATGGTCACGTTGGAAAATTATGATTGACCTTGAAGCTAATGATGGAGCAGGTAGTGTTACTTTATTCGCTG
This sequence comes from Bacteroidales bacterium, assembly GCA_045613185.1. Classification (GTDB taxonomy): domain Bacteria; phylum Bacteroidota; class Bacteroidia; order Bacteroidales; family F082; genus Limimorpha. The sequence goes on from JAZLAL010000058.1 coordinate 4,277, forward strand.
ACTACGGCTGTACAGGTGAATTTCAGCCAGTTCCAGAAATTCAAGGTATCAATGCAGGTTTAAAGCCAGGTTCAGGCGACCGTTTCGACCCTGCTATGTGGGACGGAATATTCTTCTTGAACAGTTCACATGCAGGATACGATAACTTGTTAGTCCGTCATATTCCAGCTGGTTTATCATCACAATTCATCGATTTCCCTCATATTTCAGACCAATTGGTTTCAGCTGATCCTATTAAATTAAATGCTACAGCAACATCAGGTCTTCCTGTTTCATTCGAACTCATCAGTGGTCCAGCTACATTAGAAGATAACGTATTGACACTCACAGGTGAAGAGGGTGTTGTTAAAGTTAAAGCTGTTCAAAATGGCGATGCAACACAATGGCAAGCAGCTCCTTCTGTAACTCGTACATTCGAAGTTATAGATCCAAATGCTTATACTCCAGAAATCACAATACGTCGTCCATACGATGGAACAATGGTTTATGTCAGCGATCTTGAATCACCTATTATTATATCTTTAAGCGCATACATCGAACACGGTGACGCTATCAAATTCGAGTCAGTGACATGCGACATCGACGGCGAAACTGTTGAATTGATGACATCTTATCCTGATAATCCAGAAAACGGTTATTGGTACACACAATGGACTCCTTCTAAATACGGAGTATACAATATGACCGCAACCATCGAACAATCAGGAGGAAAAGTTACAAGCGTTTCTAATACTTTTGAAGTTACAAACGAATTCGATAATATTAGCGTTACAGCTTTTGACGGCGACTTTGCAGTGACACCAAGCATGCAATATAATTACAAAGAATATGTATTTCCAACACACGTCAATGCTTTCAACAAAATTGATTTGATATATCAACACAATTGTGTCAATGGCAATTGCGATCCATACGACAGAGTAGGCCATTGCCGTATCAAAAACTATCGTGGTGAATGGATTGAACTTTATCGTTATGTGACACCTTTCGGCGGAGAATGCGACGATAAAATGGACGTAACTGATTATACATCATTGCTTCAAGGTTTGGTTGAATTCGAACTTTATTTCCAAACATGGAATGGACAAGGTTATAATCCAACAGCTATTTTTGATATGACAAAAGGAAAGCCAGAATATAAATATATCAATATGAATGAGATATGGAATGGTATATATGATTTTGGCGATTACAGAAACAGACAGCCTATTCCAGTTCAATTATACACTTTCTCAGAAGAAGTTGAAAAAGCTAACTTGAAGATTACCACAACAGGACACAATTGGAGCAGCAATAATAACGGAGCTTACAACACTGGCAACGCTGCCGAATTCTACGAAGGCACTCATAACATCCTCATCAATGATGAAAAAGCTTATGAACAACATTTGTGGAGACAATGTTTTCCTAATCCAGCAGGATGTTCAGACCAAGCTGGAACATGGACTTACAATCGTTCAGGATGGTGCCCAGGTTCATTGGCTATGGTATGGGATTACAGTCTCGATCAATATATTGCAGACAGCACAATAAAATTGTTCTATCAATTAGATCCAACATATGTTGATGAATGTCACCCTAACTTCCCAGACTGCGTCAACGGACAGAATTTCTGCCCTAACTGTCTGGCAGCCGACAATCCTATTTTGAGAGTGTCAGCTAAAGTTGTTACATACAGCAACGACATTGATGCTATCTATGTGACAGCTGGTGTGGAAGAAAACAAAGCTCCATTTGAAGTAGGTTTGTTCCCTAATCCAGCTACAGATGCTTTAAGATTAACAACAGATTACGACAAAGGATACGTTTGCGTACACATTGTAAATATGCAAGGACAAGAAGTTCGTAACTTTGTTTTTGAAGGAAGCACAATATTAGATATTTCAGACTTAGCTCCTGGAATGTATTTCGTTAACGTAATTGGCGGACAAGTTGTTACAAAGAAACTTGTTGTTAGATAATGCATAATCCACAATTCATAATGCATAATTAAAGCCGCTACTTTTTTGAAGTAGCGGCTTTTTTGTGCAAATAAAGTAATTATGAATTATGCATTATGAATTAACAAAATTATCCTCTATCAAAGAAAACACTCTTTCTACTTACAGATAATGGCAATGCCAGAACCATGCTGCATTCTGGCAATAAGTTGAGAGCCAAAACGGCTTGACCTACTGAGAACATGACGCGGCTGTCGATTCGGAAGTCGGCGGCTAATGATGCTGCAGAGCCGATTGCTATTCCGAGGTCGTTGGCGTTGAAGAAGCAAGGCACGTTTTTAGGTTTGTCGCCACACGCTTTGAAACCGCATGCGCCGCAGTTCAAGCCGAGCGGACTTATCTTCATTCCGAATAAAATGACAGCGCCACTGTTCAAGATATTTTCCGCGTCGCGGTTAAGGAATGCCATGTCGCGTTCCACGGCGAGCTGTTTCATTTTTTCAGCCAATTTAACGATGGTGTCGTCGGTTGCGACTGCGAGCACGAGATTGTCGATGCCTCTTGCCTTCGGTGCGGTGCGAGCAGCTGACATCAATTTATTGGCGATGTCTTTGATATTTTCGTTACGGATTTGTTCTTCAAAAGTTATCATGATGATTTGTTTTTAATGTTTAATGAAAGACAAAATTAAGGAAAAAATGTTTAGGATTTTTTTTCTGAACGAAACTAATTTTAAATAAAAATCTTACTTTTGTAGGTGAATTGGTGGTAAGAGTACCACCAAAAAAGGTGGTAAAAACTAAAAGATGAAACAGTCAAAGATGATAAAGGCTCCTGGCGTGTCTTTATAACTCCTTCTATTTACTAACAATATATAATATGAATAAAATCACAATTACTACAAAGCACTTTTTAATTCTATGTTTGTTCTTTATTTTTAATCTGAATGTCTTTGCGCAGAATAATATCTCATCGATTAAAGGTAAAGTCATTGATGAGAATGAATCTCCTCTTCCTTACGTTTCAGTCGCTGTTTATCAAGATGATAAAATCATAACTGGAACTATCACCAATGACGAAGGTATTTTCACATTGAAAGTTCAGCAGTCTGAAGAAGAACTGCGTCTTACATTTGATTTTGTAGGTTATATAAAAGAAGAGATAAAAATAATTCCAAACAAAGCTAAGATTGAAGTTGATGATGTCGTTTTGAAAGAGAATGTAGTAATGCTCGATGATGTTGTTGTCAGTTCTACAGCTGTCTCGCATAAATCGACGGTAGAACATACAAGCATCAATGCGTCAGCTAATATTGCTTCTTCAAAAGGCAGCGCTCTTGATATACTCAGCGCTTCTTCTTCCGTGTCAATACAAAATGAAGAAATTTCAATTCGTGGCAACAAAAACATCCTCGTTCTTATGGATGGCGTTCCTACAACAATAACAGATTTGTCAACAATACCGGCAGCTAATATTAAAAGCATCGATGTCATTACCAATCCCGATGCGTCTTACGATTCTGAAGGAACAGGTGGAATCATCAATATCATCATGAAGAAAGAGAGTGCAAAAGGATTCAGCGGAGTGCTTGCTTCTAACTACGGATTCAACCATTTTGTGACGGGCAACGCTGGTTTTTCATATAATAGCAAAAAGGCTTCTTATCGTTTCAATTACAATACAAAATACGAAGACGACATCATAAACAGTTCGCTCACTCGTCTTATGAAAGAGTCGGGAAGTCTCATCAAACAGCAGATGATTTCTGACAGATATACATTCAATAATAATGTAAGTCTCGGCGCTGATTTCAGAATCAACAAGAAAAACACTCTGACAGTCGATTTGAAATATATGTCGCCAAAATTGAATGTGAAACAAGATTTACATAACATCATCGAGAATGGCAATATTATCAATGAAGAAAACCGTCATAACGATATGACATGGAACAGAGATAATATTGAAGCAGTTGTGATGTATCGTCATATCATAAAACCAGAAATTTCTGATATTTCTTTCAGAGGTTCAGTGTCTAAGATTTGGGGAAAGAGACCTTCATATTATTATGTAGGTGGCGAACTTTTAAATTATTCCAACTCAGGAGGCAGTCCTTTCATATCCAACTTCCAGACCGATTATAAACAAAAGTTAAACAAAGGAACTTTGAGTGCAGGAGCCAAAGTGACATATAGAAGCAACGACATATACCACGAATTCTATTCATGGGAAAATGAAGATTGGATTTATTCGCAATCCTTCAGCAATGATCTTTTACATACGGAATTGATACCAGCGGCATACGTGATGTTTTCTTCAAAAAATATAGGCAAATTCAACTTTAAATTAGGTTTGAGAGGTGAGTATAGCATAGTAACATTAGATAGCAAACACGAAAATATTGATACTAGAAATGAAGATATTTTCATTGCGCCGAGTTTTTCTGGTACATATAAAATATCCGACAAACAAGATTTGTCGCTTGCTTTCTCTCGCAGAATAGGACGTCCTACTTATCCACAGCTCAGTCCCTATATGAGCATGGTCGATGCTATGACATACGAACAAGGCAATATGAATCTGCATCCGGAGAAGACATCTAAACTCGATTTGACATATAACATAAAAGGAGAGAAATTCAATCTTTTCGCTGATGCTTATTTCAACTACACCACCGATTATATTTCACAAGTCACAGAGATCGTTGATAGTCTGTTAATCACGACTTACATCAATGCTACTTACGATATGAAGAGCGGTCTTGATTTATCATTGAAGATTTTTCCTTTGGAATGGATGACAGCTACATTGAGTGCCAACACTTTCTATGTTATGACTAAAGGCGTTTTTGATGGAGCCGACATCGACAATGAAGGCTGGTCGAACAATTCCAATATCATGCTCGATTTTATTCCAAGAAAGACTACAAGCCTGCAGCTGCAATATTTCATCATGACTCCGCAATATTATCCGCAGCTCACCACTTCTTTCACTCATAAGATGAATGTGGGTGTCAAGCAGAAACTTATGAAAGGAGCCTTGACATTATCGCTGCTTGTCACCGATGTCTTCAACACTTACGAATGGGAAGTTCATTCATACAACAGGATTTATGACCTCGCTAATATCAGCAAGCAGAAAAGCAGAATGTTGTGGATTGGAATTTCATATAACTTCAATTCATACAAACAGAACAAAGTCGATAAGGCAGGAGAACTGGATAGAAACTTGATAAAGTTTGGGTTGTAAGAAGACAATTCTTATTAACATTTCTCAGAGAAATATTTATTATCTTTGCACCTTAATTAATATATCTAAAACATTACATACAATGGAAAATAACGACAAACATTTCAAACGTTACACGGTAACGACAGCATTACCTTACGCTAATGGTCCAGTGCATATCGGTCACTTGGCAGGCGTTTATATCCCTGCAGATACTTACGTCCGTTACCTCCGAATGAAA
>JAZLAL010000059.1:0-4033 GCA_045613185.1 Bacteroidales bacterium
GAAAGACTTGGTCTCAAATATTATTTTGGAACAAAAAACAATCAATTTGTAGGAGCTTTCATGAAGGTCCATATAGGTTCCATCGACTATATTGAATGGACTTACGGAATCAATTTAGACGTTTTTAGATAGTATAAAGTACAGGAAATAAAAGTCATTATGCGGCGGATAAATTATAAGTATATTGATAATCTGTTGTTTAGCTTTGGAATTTGTGTTGTACTTTTTTTATAAAAAAAAACTTGACTGGTAAATAAAATTGATTTATCTTTGCACTCGCAAACAAAAACAATAAAGTTGTTTTTTTTGAAGTTCATGATGCGGGGTAGAGCAGTCTGGTAGCTCGTCGGGCTCATAACCCGGAGGTCGCAGGTTCAAATCCTGTCCCCGCTACTACGAAGAGGATACTGAAAAGTGTCCTCTTTTTTTGTCTCCACGAATCACGTTTTTTGTCTCCACGGATCACGAGGATTTTCACGTATTTTTTATACTCTATAATAAATTCTAATTCATTAGACGCTTCAATGTGTGTTAATTTTTATGGAAACATTGAAACGTCTCTACTTTATTCCTAACTAAAAAAGACGCATCAACGACACCTAGTATATCTCTTTTGTGTCGTCGACACGTCTCTACTTTGCGTCTCAGAGACTTTATGCCTTTGCGACTTTACTGCTTATCGTACTGCTGTACTTCTTCGTAAATATATTCCAACTGGATTCCTGCCATCTTGAACATCGCCTCCGACTCGGCGCAGTCGTGGTATTTCCTTTGGCAGACGACTCTCACGATGCCGCAGTTGATAATCAACATCGCGCATGTTCTGCAAGGTGTCATTCTGCAATATAATGTGCTTCCTTCCAAAGCGATACCTCTTCTTGCTGCTTGAGCTATAGCGTTCTGTTCGGCGTGTACGGTTCTCACGCAGTGCTGTGTGATATGTCCGTCTTCGTGAATCATCTTCTTGAAAAGGTGGCCTACTTCGTCGCAATGTGGCAATCCTGTTGGTGCGCCGACGTAGCCTGTCACTAAAATCTGACGGTCTTTGACGATAACGCAGCCACTTCTTCCTCTGTTACATGTGGCGCGTTCCGCTACGGTGTCGGCGAGGTTCATGAAATACTCGTCCCATGAAGGACGTTTGTATTCTTGTTCGCCAATCTTGGTCAATACCTCTTCAACCTTTTTATGCAAGTCGGTGATGGAACCATCGTTTACGAATAGGAAATTCGCTTCTTTGATGCAAGCAGCGAGGTTTTGTTTGTTAGGGTCGTCGGAGTTCATCTCGCGTGTTTCGTTGGCGACGAATGTCTCGAAACTTACAGAGTCTGTCTCTGATTTTCTCTCGAGAATACGTTGGTAACGTACTTCTTGGTCAGCGTCTACGGCGAAGAGATAGAAGTTGCCTTTCGAGCGGAGCGCGTTCACTTCGCCTATAGCACGGATGCTTTCTATCACGGCGTTCTTGCCTGTGGCGAAAGCTCTTTCATAAAGCTGTGTCGCTATATAACTTGGCGAGTGCTTCGCTCTTAAGTCGTTGCCGACCTCAGTGAGAGTGTCGCGGTTGACTTCAAGGCCTCTTTTCTTCACTTCTTCTGCAAGAAATTCACGCACTGAATAATGTACGTAGCCTTTTTCTTTTACGAGATAATCGACGATGGTGCCTTTGCCAGCGCCTATTGTTCCTGTGATTCCGATTATGTTCATATTTTGAGTTGCTAAGTTACTAAGTTGTTAAGTTGTTGGGTTGAAACCATGAATTTATTCATTTGCTCACTGCTCATGGCTCACTGCTCATGGCTTTCTTTTTTAATATCTTTAATCCATTGGTCGATGCCGATGGATTTGTGTCTGCTTAATTCTTTAAATAAAACTTCCGGGTCGTCACTGACGATGATGTTGTCGCGATGTTCTTTACGGATAAAACCCTGACTTACAGCATGGTCGATGAATTCTATCATTTTATCGTAATAGTTTAAGGTATTGTATAAAGCAATCGGTTTGTCGGTGATACGCAACTGATTCAAAACCACGACTTCAAATATCTCATCTAAGGTGCCGAAACCGCCTGGCATCGCGATGAAAGCGTCGGATTCTTCAATCAGCATCAACTTACGTTCCGACATCGATTCTGTCTCAATCATCTTGGTTACGCCTTCGTGCGCTATCTCCATGTCGGTGATGAGTTTCGGTATGATGCCAACCACTTCCTTGCCGTTTTCCAACATCTTGTCGGCGATGATTTTCATCAGTCCGACGCTGGCTCCGCCATAATACAAGGAACAGTCATGTTGAGCAAGGACCTCGCCCAGTCGTTCAGCAGCTTCTTTATATCTTGGGTCGTTGCCCATGCTGCTACCGCAAAAAACGCAAACTTTCATCTAGAGTAATTTTATTTCGCAAATATAATAAAAAAGACAACAAGACTATAAGACAACAAGACAACAAGTTTTTTTTGAACTCTGACACTGAACTCTGACACTGAACTTTGACTCTGACAGCTAACTTTTAATTATGAATTATGCATTATGAATTATGAATTGAATTTAGGGCGTTTCGGCAAAGCCGTTGGGCTTTCCGCTATATCTTTGCTCGCTTCATTCCCGTTCCCAAAAACCAAATCCCGTTCCCAATTCTAGTCCCCGTCCCCGAAACTCGTTCCCGACTCGCTCGCAAAGGATGCCGCTCCAATCCCTAACGCATTGGCGGCAATTAAAACCAAGCAAAATCCAGAAATCCATTGAGACGCCATAGGAGTGACGTCTCTACAACTCCCAACTAATAAGGCGTTGCCTTACCATATATTTGTTTCGCCCTTTCAGGGCTCACCCTTCAACTCCTCAATTCCTCATACCCTTAGTTTCTCATACCCTTAGTTCCTCAACTCCACACTCCTAACTGATAAAACACCTCAACTCCAGTATCAATAATCTCGTTTTCAAAGTCATAAATCGGACTATGAAGCGGTTCGTGTTCAAAACCGCTGCCTAATCCAAAGAGGCAAATCGGACAGATGCTTCCGAAGCGTCCGAAGTCTTCCGACCAAGGGAACGGTTCTTTTATAACGTTTACTGATAATTTTAAATCGTTAGCCGCTTGCTCAACGACTTCTGTCTCTCGATTTGAATTCATCGTCGCAGCAAAGGCTTCGTGTATGCTGTGAGAAAACTTCAACTTGAATTCTTTGGCGACGTATTCCGATAATGCAATCGTGCTGTCGGTAAGATTTTGTAACGATTTATCGTCTTGACTTCTCAAAGTGAGCCAAATCTCTGCGTGTCCTGGCGTGACGCCGAATGTCTCTTCTCCGATAGCGACATGTGTCACCGTGAGTGTTGTATGGAATTTGTCTCTTTTAAGATTTTCGTATTTCTTCTGGAAGGCATCGAGCAGAGTCGTGACCACACGCTGTGGGTTATTGCCTTTCTCTGGTTGCGAGGCGTGCGAGGTCGCTCCGTCGAAGATGAGTTTCAATCCTAAAGAAGCAGAGGCGAAGCATCCTTTCTTCAAGATAATCTGATGTTTGGCATAACCGGGAAGGTTGTGCAAGGCAAACGCCATATCGATTTTTATTTCCTTGAATAATGGGTCGTTGATGACTGCCAACGCGCCTTCGCCTGTCTCTTCTGCTGGCTGGAACAAAAGAATCACATTTCCTTTTTCTGGACGTTTCTTGCCGTAACGCATTGCGAGTCCGCACAAAATCGTGGCATGTCCGTCATGACCGCAACGATGGGAATACTGGCGGTTGGCTATTGGCTTTTGGCCACAGGCTTTTGACTCAGTCGCTGACTGTTGTCCGTTGTCTGTTGTCTGTTGACCCAAAGGAATGTTAAGTCCGTCGATGTCGGCACGGAACAAAATATTCCTGCCTTCTTCGAGACCTTTGTATATTGCGACAATGCCGTAACCTCCGACATTTTTATAATGAACATCGGGATTTGTCTTCTCTAAAAATTTATTAATAATCTTATTCGTCTCTTTTTCCTGTCCCGACAATTCAGCGTTTTTATTTAATTTATCTCTAAGTTTT
>JAZLAL010000060.1:0-4949 GCA_045613185.1 Bacteroidales bacterium
AAGCCTGCTTTCACTGACTCGTCGATTCTCTCGCGGAGTTCAGCGACGCTGCCGATACATACTTCTTCTGTGCCGTCTTCAGTGCGCCAGATTGGCAATGGTGTTCCCCAGTAACGTGAACGTGACAAGTTCCAGTCGACGAGGTTTTCGAGCCAGTTGCCGAAACGACCTGTACCTGTTGCTTCTGGTTTCCAGTTGATAGTCTTGTTGAGTTCTATCATTCTGTCTTTCAAAGCAGTGCTACGGATGAACCAGCTGTCTAATGGATAATAGAGAACAGGTTTGTCGGTACGCCAGCAGTGTGGATAGTTGTGAGTATGTTTTTCGCTCTTGAAGAGTTTGCCTTCTTCTTTCAATAAAACAACGATATCGACGTCTAATGACTTGTCTTTTTCTGTCTTTGTTGCGTCGAAAGCGTTCTTCACGTATTGACCAGCGTAAGGACGATAAGCTTCGACGTCCATGCAGTTCTTCACGAATTCTGCGTCGAGGTCTTCGATGAGGAAGAACTTACCTGTCTTGTCAACCATTGGCTGAGCTTTGCCGTCTTTGTCAATCATTTGGAGTGGAGGGATGCCGCTTTGTTTTGCTACGCGGTCGTCGTCTGCACCGAAAGTAGGAGCGATGTGAACGATACCTGTACCGTCTTCTGTGCTGACGTAGTCGCCGTGGATGACGCGGAATGCGCCTTCACCTGGGTTGACCCATGGGATGAGTTGTTCGTATTCCAAACCGACGAGGTCTTTACCTTTGCATGTGCCGAGGACTTCGTAAGGAAGTTTCTTGTCGCCGACTTTATAGTCTTCGAAAGCAGGTTTTTCAGCTTCACTTGGGAAGAATGCGCCCATCAATGGTGTTGCCAATACGAAGTAAGCGAGTTCGCCGCTTGTTGGGTTGACAGTCTTTACGAGGTTATAGTCGATGCTGTTGCCGACGCACAATGCTGTGTTTGAAGGCAAGGTCCATGGTGTTGTTGTCCATGCAGCGATTTGGATGCTGTTGAAAGGAACGTCAACGCCGAAAGGATTAGCTTTCACTGTTGTTTGTTCTGCTTTCACGCGGAACAATGCTGTACATGTGAGGTCTTTGACATCGCGGTAGCAACCTGGGATGTTAAGTTCGTGAGAGCTTAAACCTGTACCAGCTGCTGGTGAATAAGGTTGGATTGTGTAACCTTTATAGAGGAGACCTTTCTTGTAGATTACTGATAAAAGATACCATAAGGTCTCGATATATTCATTTGTGAAAGTGATGTAAGGATCGTCGAGGTTGACCCAGTAACCCATGGTGCGAGTTAATTCGTCCCATAAGTCCTTATATTTCATGACTTCTTCGCGGCAAGCCTTGTTGTATTCGTCGACGCTGATTTTCACGCCGATGTCTTCTTTGGTGATGCCGAGTTTCTTTTCAACGCCGAGTTCTACAGGAAGACCGTGAGTGTCCCAACCAGCTTTACGAGAAACTTTCTTGCCTTTTAATGTTTGGTAACGGCAGAAGATATCTTTGATGGTACGAGCCATAACGTGGTGGATGCCAGGAGTTCCGTTTGCTGACGGTGGACCTTCGTAGAATACGAATGCTGGACCATCTTTACGGTTGTCTAAACTCTTTTGGAAAACGTCGTTGTCTTCCCAGTATTTACGAACCTCTTTAGCGATAGTAGTGAGGTTCAAGTTTTTATACTCTTTATACGAGCCTTTCATATATCTATAACTTTTGATTATTTTTTTTATAAGCGACAAAGATAAGAAAAATTAGGAATTAATTATAATTAGGAATTATTTTTTTTGATGAAGGAATTAAGGGTATGAGGGTATGAGGGTATGAGGGTATAAGGGTATAAGGAACTAAGGGTATGAGGAATTAAGGGTATGAGGGATTTGATTTCCTCAATTCCTTAGACGCCACAGGGGTGACGTCTCTACAAATCCTCAATTCCTCAAATCTTCAATTCCCTTTAACAAGTTTTCCGCTTATCGCATCTGATGGTGTAGAAGTAGATGCCAGCATGTTAATCTTGCAAAACCACTTTTTCATAACAAACTCCGTTTTTAGTTTCGACAATAATCAAATAAACACCAGAGTTGCATCTTTCTTTCAAACTGATTTGATATGAAAATTCGTCTGTTTGATAGAGTGAAATATCAATCTTTCTTCCAAGCATATCCATCATTTTCACATCTTTAATCTCAGAATCTGAACTGATGGAAATCGTTTCGTTGTTTGAGAAAAGAGTTGGATGTACGACCATTATTTTCTCTTTTTCTGATTCATTTATTGATGCATCTGTTGGAAATCCTTCATAATCACATTCTACATCTGACCTTATGAGATAATCACCGTCTTCAGAATAGCAGCGTATTCCAGTATTTCTGCATGGAGGAGGCCCTACCAGCTGATAGAATGGGAATAAAGATTTATCCAGTCCTATTCCTTCTATTATGTTTGTGCAATATACCGCGGAACCAGTATTGTATGCGGAAGTCTCGAACATTCTTCTCGTACTTCCATCTTCCAATGTGATTTCTGTTATGTTTTTAACAAATACAGTATCAGCCACATTTTCGGCATCATAATCATTATAATGTGTTAAAAGCCAATATTCTCCAATCTTTTTGCTGAAGTCGTAAAGCAGATAGCGTTCGCCATCAATGACTTCATAAATCCTATCTCCGTCTTGGCTGATATAACGTGTTGCATAATAAGGATTAACATTGCCATCACAATCTAAATTCTGGAACAATTCGATTTCCTTGCAAAGAAAACCGTTTATCGTAATTGTGTCAACAGAACGGAATCTATCATAAGCTATTTTGTCGTATTTCCATTCGTCATAATTATATATTTCACGCTCGTAATACCACTCGGCACCAACTGGAGCGAATTCCGTTTGTGCTTTTAATCCTCCTGCAAAAACAAGCAACAGGAGCAGAGAGATTGATTTGGTAAAGTTTCTTGTTTTCATAGCTTTAAGGTTTTAATTGTAAATGTATTGAATTTTTTTCAAAGATATGAAAATTACCCCCCCCAATGTCAAGAAAAAATGATTTTTTTAAACTTCAGAAAGAAAAAATCTCAAAACCCCAATTTTTTTGAGATTCTGAGATTCTGAGATTTTGAGTTTCTAAGTTCCTTAGTTCCTTAGTTCCTCAACTTCCTCCCTATATTCCGTTCCTGTCACTTGTATCTCTCTCTTGAGTTCGAAGAGGTCTCTTGCATTTGCAACGTCGAAGTCGCCGATTTTAGTTCTTCTCAATGAGATAAGGCAAGCTCCATTGTTGAGTGCTTTGCCGAAGTCGTGTGCGAGCGAGCGGATGTATGTTCCCTTGCTGCATTTTACCTCGAAATTAATCTTAGGGAATTCGCTGTAGTCTAGTTTGAAGTCTTCGATAGTCACGAGCCGTTCTTTCATCTCTATCTCTTTGTCGGAGCGAGCGTAGTCGAAGGCGCGTTTTCCATTGATTTTTATTGCAGAGAACTTAGGCGGACGTTGTAATATTTCGCCTATGAATTGTTTTCTGGCTTCTTCCATCATCTCGACTGTGATGCCGTCGGTAGGGAAGAAGGCGTCGGGTTCACATTCCATGTCGTAGCTAGGAGTAGTCTGTCCGAGCAAAAATGTTCCAGTATATACTTTTTCCTGCGCTTGGAAATGATCGATTTGTTTCGTCATTCTTCCTGTGCAGATGATGAGCAGTCCTGTCGCCAGAGGGTCTAATGTTCCGGCGTGTCCTACCTTAATCTTTCTAATTCCGTGATAGCGTTTTATCACGGCGCGTATGAGGTTGACGGCGTCGAATGATGTCCAGTCTAATGGCTTGTCAATGAGAAAAACTTCTCCTTCTTGAAAGTTAAACATATTACAAAGCGAAGATTATTGTTGCGATGCCGACGATGGCGCAGTATATTGCGAAATAAATCAACTTGCCTTTCTTTACCAAGTTAATCATGAATTTACATGCTAAGCATCCTGAGATGAAAGCTCCGAGGAATCCTATAAATAAAGGAGTGAAACCTATGCCGCCTAATAATGCTGGCTCCTTGATGATGTCGATGACATTTAAGAATGTCTCGCCCAAGATTGGTATCAAAACCATGAGGAAAGAGAACTGTGCTATGCTTTCTTTTTTATTTCCGAGGATGAGACCTGTAGCGATGGTGGTTCCAGAGCGTGAGAGTCCAGGAAGCACTGCGAGGGCTTGACCCAAACCGATGATGAAAGCGTCACGATATGATATTGTTTCTTTTTGACGTGGTTTGGCGTAATAAGCGAATGTCAATAATGTTGCTGTCAATAAGAGGCAGCATCCTACTATTAACAAGCCGCTACCGAAGATAGCTTCTACTTGGTCTTTGAAGAACAGTCCAACTATCATGACAGGGATGCATGATAATAAAATCTTCGCGACGTATGTCTTGTCGTCGTTCCATTTTGTTGTGAAGAATGTGCCTTTAAACAAGCCTTCTATTTCTTTCCAGAGAATGACGATGGTGCTTAACACTGTCGCTGCGTGTACCGTTACGGTGAATAATAAGTTGTCGGCAGCTGAGGTGTTGAGGTTTAATAATTCCTGACCTATGGTTAAGTGGCCGCTGCTACTGACGGGCAGAAACTCTGTCAGTCCTTGAAGTATGCCTAATAATAAAGCTTCTAACCAATTCATAATATAATCGTTGATTATTTGTCTTTAGGTTTTTTCATGATGGCATAAATCTCAATGCCAAAGCCAGCCAATACTAAGATAGGAGCTAGTGTGAGTCGGCGGAAACTGAAAATAGCTTCGTTAAATACATCTGGGTCGTCGGAGCCACCGCCAATCATAAGGATAAATCCAACGAGAAGAAATGCTATTCCTATCAAAACCCATAAATAGTTGTCGCGACCAAATGGCATTTTGTTTTCTTTGTTGTCTTGTTCGCTTTTAGCTTTTTTGTTTTCTATTTTACTC